>DVFR01000016.1 GCA_018713165.1 Candidatus Coproplasma stercoravium
ATGCGCCCGCCGCCATAATTGTGAAATAAATTTATAGGAGGGGCATTTGCCCGAGTGTGTTAATTAACAGGCGCGGAAATGCCGCTATTTACAGTCCATGTTCCGTCTCCGTTATTTACAGGAGCTTTTACAATATCGAGGAAACTGTAAACACTTATATCCTTATTATAGGTTCCGCCGTAAATAACTGCAGTACCTAACGTTGCACCGCTGCCAGAGAATATTGGCGTAGTTTTTCCGCTGGGCTTATCATTAACCGATATGGTGTCTAAGCTCAAGAAAGTACCGCCGTATATTGAGCAGTAAGCCTCCTCTCTTATGCCTCCGCTTTGAGTATCGTTCCCGACTAAAACAACTGCCGCGCCGCTGCTGCGATACGTGCCTCCCGATATTATAACAGAATGTGTTTTATCGCTTTCGCCTGCAACATAGAGCGCATAGTATGCTTTATTAGTCGTATCCTCTCCGCGCGCATAAACTACGTCTTCAACCCAAACATCGCAATCAGTGATTACCGCACTGCCGCCGTTAATGGCAATACCGCCCTGAATACCGTGGACTTCGCCGCCGTGAATCTCTATATAATTTTGGCTTTGTATGCAATAGCCTGCCGAACCTCTATGCTCCGAATAGAAATAGCCGTTATTAATTATAACCCGTCCGTCATTATCCAAAGCATTGCCGTATATTGATTTAATTTGTCCGCCGTTTATTTCAACTTCACCTTTTTCACTGACAACTATTGCATTTTGTTTATCAACAACAGAAGAATCAGCCGTCTCTACTAAACCATCATTTAGTTCAAGCTTACCGTCCACATAAATAACAGTTCCAAATCCATCAGACTTATATTTACCTCCGGAAACAACTGATTCAGAAGTATTATAAATGGATACTACGCAACTACCACTGCTATTGCTAATATAATTACCGCCGTAAATATACACATTACCTTGCGCATTTATTAAAGCATACGCAGCACCGCCGCCTTTATAGATTATACCTCCATTACCATCTGTACTATTATCAAGCAACGTAAGCTCTGCTCCAGCTGAAATTCCAACATAATTACTTGGTGCTTTTGTGCCGGTAGTTACGATATGATTATTAAAATCAATTGTTACCTTGCCGGTTTTTAATACGAACGGCTTACTCAAAGTACTATCCTGCGTTAAAATATAATAGCCGCTGCCTTCGATTTGAGAAAGACTGGTGATAGACTTGGTTTCAGTTGTAACTGCGGGGGCGTTGCCCTCAGGTTCAACCGTTACATTTTCGGAAGGATAATAATTTTCTATCGCACCGCCGTTTTCTACGGTGACATTATTGCTTGTAACATACAGCGCGGGCACTGTTACGCCCGAAGGTATTACGAGTTTGCCAGCATGTATAGTCAATCTTTCGGTAACGGTGCCGTATTCGGTGTAGCAATCGGAGCTATCCACCGCCGTTATCGTCGCCGTGGCGATTGTGCCGTAGTGGTTTACCGTGGCGCTTGCATTGTTTACCGTAAGACTGCCGTCGTTGGTGTTAAAAATAACCGTTTCGGGCTGATTGTCTGAATATGATATGCTTATATCCACGTTATTGCCAACGTCCACGCCAGAAGTCACCGAAAGGATACCTGATATGGCAAAATTATCGGCAAGATAAATGCTGTATTTATTGGCGCCGTCCTCTTTGTCGGCGGTAATTTCCGCCTCTGTATTATATATTTTCCAGAATGTATTGCCCGCCTTGCCGCTCACGCTGCCGTCGCTGTAAATTATGTCGCCGTCGGGGCCGGCAAGCACAAAGCTGTTCGTGGTTTGATTCCAGAGAATGTCGTTTTCGCCGTCCGTGGGCGTAAACGCCGAAACGTTGTATCCGCCCGCCGCCGCGATATCTATCGCCTGCGACATGGTGAGCGCCCTGTTGCCCAACACCTCTTCGGAACTGAGAATGGTATTCAGATTTTTAACGGTCTGTTCTTCCGCGCTTTCGTTCGCCCTATCGGTAATATTGGCAAACGTGGGAATGAGCACCGCCGCCAAAACGGCGATTACCGCTATAACTATTACGAGTTCCATAATAGTAAAGCCGCGCTTTAATGCCGTTTTTAAAGGGGAGAGATAGCTAGTACCCCCCCCCATTGCGGCATTTACAACATTTTTCGGTTCGCATGTTTAAATGCCTCCTTATCAAATTTTTTTGTCACATTTATATAAAATGCGACTTTTTATAGTTTTATTATATCACAGGTATTGGAATATTTCAATAGGAAATTAAAATTCGCTATAAATTTTTTTATACGGCGGTTTACGCCCAGCCGAGCACGCCGAACAGGTTGTATTCGCTGAATACCGCCACGGCGACGAGGGATATGGTCGACATTATTTTTATGAGTATATCGAGCGAAGGGCCGACGGTATCTTTGAGCGGGTCGCCAACCGTATCGCCGACGACGGCCGCGTCGTGAGCGGGCGAGTTTTTGCCGCAGCCTTCCACCCCGCCCGACTCGATAAACTTTTTGCCGTTATCCCACGCGCCGCCCGCGTTGCCCGTGTATATGGCGAGCATTATCGCGCTTATCGTGGCGCCAATCAGCAGCCCTCCGACGAACTCCGCGCCGAACAAAAAGCCCGTGACGAGCGGGAAAAGTATGGAGATTATGCACGGCAGGCGCATCTCTTTGAGCGCCCCGCGCGAGGAAATTTCGATACACTTGTTATAGTCGGGTTTCTCTTCGCCCGTAAGCAGTCCCTTGATTTCACGGAACTGTCTGCGCACTTCGTCCACCATTCTGCGCGCCGCCTTTGCGACGGCCTCTATCAGCATGCCCGAGAACATGAACGGCAGAGCCGCCCCGACGAGCGCGCCGCACAACGTGAGCGGGTTGACGAGGTTCAAAATAAGCTCCTCCCCTTCCGGCAGATAGCCGTAGAGATAGGATATCATGAGCGAAGTGGCGGCGAGCGCCGCCGAGCCTATGCAGAAACCCTTGCCTATCGCCGCGGTGGTGTTGCCCGCACTGTCGAGCTTGTCGGTAATCTCGCGCACCGAGGAATCGAGCCCGCTCATTTCGGCTATGCCTCCGGCATTGTCGGAAATGGGGCCGTACGTATCGACGGAGACTGTGGCGGCGACGAACGAGAGCATGCCCATCGCCACGCAAGAGATTCCGTAAAAGCCCGCAAGCGCGTACGAGCCGAACAGCGAGAGAGCGAGCACGACGACGGGGAGCATACAGCTTATCATGCCGTTTGCCATGCCCTGCGTTACGGTGAGCGCCGCGCCCTCCTTGGAGGCTTCGGCTATCTTTTTTGTGGGTTTGAAATCGTAACTCGTGTAGTATTCGGTTATCATGCCTATCGCGATGCCCGCGACTATGCCGAGCACGGCGGCAAGCCATGGCGAAAAGGCGCCCGCCTTGAACGACAGGGCTTCAAACTCTGCCGCGCTGTCCCTGAAAAGGAAATAGCTTAAAATACAGCCGAAAATTACGGCGAGAGCCGCCGATATCCACGTAGCCGCGTTGAGTTCCCTGTGCGGCTTATCCGAAAGCTTCGGCTTTAAAAGAATGGACGCAAGTCCGCCGACGCAGCCTATCAGTCCGCAGGCGGCGAATATTATGGGGAAGAGCATCAGCCTAGTTAAGAGTTCGGGCGAGGCGTAAACGCCGTGCAGGAACTGTTCGCACGCAAGAATCACGCCCGAGAGTATGGCGCCCACATAGCTTTCCAGAAGGTCGCTGCCCAGCCCAGCGACGTCGCCCACGTTGTCGCCGACGTTATCGGCGATTACGGCGGGATTGCGCGGGTCGTCCTCGGGTATGTGAGCCTCGGTTTTGCCGACCAAATCGGCGCCCATATCGGCAGCTTTTGTGTAAATTCCGCCGCCCACGCGGTTGAACAGGGCGATAACCGAACAGCCGAGCGCATAGCCCGAGAGAGTCATCGTAAACCCTGCCGAAAGCCCCAGCCAGTTCTGTTCCTCCACGTGCGAGACGACGTTGTCAATCTGCCCGAGCGCCATGCCGAACACGAGATATACAATGAGCGCGCCGATAAGCGCGAATCCCGCCACGCACAGCCCCATCACGGAGCCGCCCTTTAACGCAACTTTCAGCGTTTTGCCGAGGTTCTTTTCCGTGCGCGCCCTGTTTGCCACGCGGACGTTGGCGTAAGTGGCTATTTTAAGCCCCACCCAGCCGGCGGCGGCGCTCATCGTGCCGCCCAAAATAAAGGCAAGCATCGTTTGCCAGCTTATGACGAGCCCGAGCACCGCGGCGATTACAAGCCCGATTATCGCGACGATTTTAAGCTCGTACCTGATAAAAGTGTCGGCGCCCGAACGTATCGAGCCTGCGATATCACTCATCTTTTCAGTGCCCTCTTCCAGCTTTTTCACGCTGAAATAGTTGAAAAAGGCGTATGCGCAGGCAAGAATGCCCGCCGCTCCGACAATTATAAGCAACAGTTCCGCGTTCATTTTTTCCTCCGTAAGCATTTAATATGTTAGCAAATATCAAAATGTGATAAATACTTACATTTTAATAATAACACAACGATAAAACTTTTTCAATACTTTCTTAAAAATAATTATTAAGTAGTTTTTTAACGATAAATAGGGCAAAATTCGGGGCAAATATTTTAAATTTGCTATTGAATATTAAAAAAGTGCGTGTTATAATATTGTAGATAAATATTTTTATGGGGGATATACCTATATGGGACATACGAAAGACCCTAACTGCGGATACTGCATGCGCGGGGAACTTTTGGAGAAATTCGGCATTTACGTCTGCGACCTCGACGTGAGCACGCTCATACTTTTCAAAGAGCAGAGCCACCCGGGAAGGTGCATAGTGGCGTATAAAGACCACGTGAGCGAAATCGTAAACATTTCCGACGACGAGCGCAACAGATTTTTTGCCGACGTGAACAGGGCGGCGAAGGCCATACACAAAGTTTTTGTGCCCGACAAGCTCAACTACGGCGCGTACGGCGACACCGGCTGCCACCTGCACGTGCACCTCTGCCCCAAATATAAAGACGGATTCGAGTGGGGCGGCGTATTTGAAATGAACCCGCAAAAGACGTATCTTTCGGACGAACAGTACGCCGAGATGATTGAAAAAATAAAAGCAGCGCTTTGAAAGGGAGGTGAGTTTCAGTGGCGCATAATGTAATAGCTGAAGCAAAGAGATGTTTAAATTGTAAAAAACCGCTGTGCAGGACGGGCTGCCCGATAAACACGCCCATTCCGCAGATGATACAGGCATTTTTGAACGGCGACATAAACGGCGCGGGCAAAATGCTGTTCGACAACAACCCCCTCTCGGTAATATGCTCGATAGTGTGCGACCACGGCAGGCAGTGCCAGGGTCACTGCGTGCGCGGCATAAAGGGCGAGCCGGTTGAAGTCGGCACGATTGAAAACTTTATTTCGGAGCGCTACCTCGACGTGCTCGAAATTGACTGCGCGCCCGCAAACGGCATAAAAGTCGCCGTAATAGGTTCGGGCCCCGCGGGCATAACCACCGCCATCAAAATGGCCCAGCTCGGCTACGACGTTACGGTATTCGAGTCGAAGGCTAAAATCGGCGGCGTTTTAAGATTCGGCATACCCGAATTCCGCCTTCCCAAATCGTTTATCGACAGGTACGACGCGCTCATGCGCAAGCTGGGCATAAAGATAAAGCCCAACATCACGATAGGCACCAAGTCGTTCGGCATAGACGAACTTTTCCGCGACGGTTTCAAGGCAATATCCATAGGCACGGGCGTTACGTGGCCGAACAAACTCAACATAAAGGGCGAAACGCTCGGGCACGTGCACTACGGCGTGCACTATCTCGAATCTCCCGAAGTTTACGACCTCGGCAAGAGCCTCATCGTTATCGGCGCGGGCAACGTCGCCATGGACGTGGCGCGCACGGCGCTCCGCCACGGCGTGAAGTCGGTCAAAATCGTCGTGCGCAGCGACCGCTACACCGCCAACAAGGAAGAAGTCGAATACGCCATGATAGAGGGAGCCGAAATGATTTTCAACAAGGCGCCCGTGGAGATTACCGACAAGGGCGTTATGTTCAAAGACACCGTCTGCGACGAAAACCACAAGATTGTATCCATGTCGGACGAGGCGACCCTCATGGAGGCCGACTCGGTTATAATCGCCGTTTCGCAGAAGCCCTCCAACCTCATACTTACGGAAACCGAGGGACTGGAACTCACCGAAAGAGGACTTGCAAAGATTGACGAAAACGGCATGACCACCCGCCCCGGGCTGTTTGCATCGGGCGACGTGGTTAAGGGCGCAAAAACCGTCGTTGAAGCGGTTGAGCAGGCTAAGCGCGTGGCGCTCTCCATGGACAGGTACTTAAAGGGACTTTCCGAGAACGAAAAGAGCGAAAAAAAGGCTGATTGACCCGCATATATACCCGAATTAACGGGGATTTGAAAATTTGACCGCATATAAAAAACAATATGCAAGCTTACGGCGCGTCGCTTAAAATTTTAAGCGGCGCGCCCTTTTTGATAAAATATTTTTTTGCGCAACTTTATTTGCGGTTGACATTATCGGCGGCTAGTGATAAGATATCTCGCGGTGCCCGTCGGCAACCTATACTGTAAGGGATTAATACGAACCCGATTTAAAGCGTGGATATCGCAGCACTATCTGCGTTAAAGCCCTTGACCGTGCCACTGGGCACGCCCTGCGGGCTTTGCCTTGCTTTTGCCGCAATCTGCCCGCTTTAAATTGCATCGCACCTTTAAATAGCGCATTTTGCGGTGATTTGGCGCGATGACGAAGCAGCAATACTCTTGCGGTATTGCAATGAGGAAGAACGTCAAGGCATGCAAAAGGCGCATTTAAAGGCGGGTTCGTTTTATTCCCTTACAGTATGAGAGAGGATTTTTTTGCTTTATGAAGGCAATAAATTTAGGCAGCAGGAAGGTACTTTCCACCGTCCTTAAACTTATCATTCCCGCAATGATTGCGCAGTTTATAAACGTGCTCTATTCCATTGTCGACAGAATGTACGTCGGCAATATCGAGGGCATAGGCGATACCGCACTCGCCGCCGTGGGCGTATGCGCGCCCATAACCACGCTGATATCTTCCTTCGCCTTTCTGATAGGCACGGGCGGCGCGCCAATCTTTGCGATGGCGCTGGGCGAGGGGCGCGAGGACAACGCAAAAAAGATACTTTCAAACGCGGCGTATGCGCTCGTCGTGCTCGCCGTAATTGTCGCGGCGGGATTCCTGATATTTGCAAAGCCCGTGCTGTACACATTCGGCGCGAGCGACGCGACGTACGGCTACGCGCGGCAATATCTCATGATATACGCCGCAGGCTCGTTATTTTCGATAACGGCGACGGGGCTCAACCAATACATAACGGCGCAGGGATATTCGGGGATAGGCATGACCACGACGGTGATAGGCGCGGTCGCCAACATCGCGCTCGACCCCCTCTTCATCTTCGTTTTCAGAATGGACGTAGCGGGCGCGGCGCTGGCCACGATACTCTCGCAGTTTCTCTCATTTCTGTTCGTCGTTATATTTTTAAGGCTTAAAGGCACCAAAATACGCCTCACGTTCGCAAAGCCCGACATGCGCGTGATAGGAAGAATAATAAAGCTCGGCATTTCGCCGTTTATAATAATGGCGTCCGACAGTCTGATAATAATCGTGCAGAACGCAATTCTCCAGAGCCGCGGCGGCGCCGACGGGGACACGTGGATAACCGTTTCGACGGTGGTGCAGGCGTTCTTTTCGCTGATATCTATGCCTATGCTCGGCATTTCGACGGGTTCGCAGCCTGTTTTAAGTTACGCCTACGGCGCGAAGAACGGCGCGCTCATAAAGCGCGCCGAGATGTGGATAACGATAGCCTGCCTTGTATTTACTACATTTATGACGGTAGTTTCGCTGTTTGCGGCGGCGCCGTTCGTGAGCCTGTTCACCAAAAACGCCGAAATTGCCGAACGCTCGGTGTGGGGCATACGCGTGTTTATGATAGGCGTGATACCGCTCTCCTTCCAATACGCGTTTGTAGACAGCTTCACCGCGCTCGGCCAGCCGAAATATGCCATAACGCTTTCGCTGATACGAAAGGTCGTGTTCTTCCTCGGCAGCATAATAGCCTTCCCGCTGATATGGGACGTGAGCGCGGCGTTCTACGCCGAGCCCGTGGCCGACATTGCCGCGTCCATTCTTTCGAGCATAGTTTTCTTTATCGTTTTCCCCAAAGTTATACGCCGCAGGGTAAACGGCGAGGACGATTTGAGAAAGAGGAAGTTCCACCACCGCAGGCAGGCGGCGCAGGACTGAGTTTTTGCATTGGTTGCGCCATATTGCCGCACGAATTGAATACCGGGAACCCGAAAACATGCTGTATTTTAAAGCCGTAAAACGGTACAATTAATAAGCCGCAGATAAAAGTTATAATCAATAAGCCGCGGGCGCAAGCAAACTGCTTGCGCCCGCGGCGTTTTCAATTTTCCTAAGCCGTCATTTCGACCGAAACGAACAAAGTGAGTGAAGCGGAGAAATCCCGGAGCAAAGCGACGGACAAATTGCCGCCAAACTCGGAGATAAAAGCAACAATCCCCCCTTTAGGCAAGGGGGGCTTATATTGAAAATTTATAACCATACCCGCCCATAACGGGTTCAGAGATGCGAGCAGAGCAAGGCCCATGCCCATAATGACCTCGTAGATACAAGCAACAATCCCTCCGTCACGCTGCGCGTGCCACCTCCCCTTAAAAGAGGAGGCATGACGCGTGCGGAAGCCGTGAGGGAGTTTACCCGCCCACCCGCTCGTTACGGGTTCAGAGATGCGAGCAGAGCAAGGCGCGCGAGCATTTACGACGGGGAGCGTACAAAGACGTACGTGACCCGAGGAAAGCGGAGCGCAACACAGCTATGCGAAGCATATATGAACCCGAGCGGTGTTAGTACTTTGGTCTTGCTATATAATGGGTGTGCAGCAGCTCATGCGCCCTCTCACTGTTCGGCTCGCCGAAGAACTCTTCGTAAAGCTTTTTAACTGCGGGAGGTTGGTCGGAGATGCGGTATTTGTTGTAACGGTCGGAATCGTAGAGCGCGAGCGAACGCAGCGTTTTCAAATCCATGCTGTTGCGCACTTCGTCGTGAATGTACGGCTGTCCGCCGCCGTTTATGCAGCCGCCGGGGCATGCCATAATCTCGACGAAAGTGTAGTTCTTTCTGCCGCTCTTTATATCTTCCATCACCTTGCGCGCATTGCCGAGCCCGCTTGCCACGGCAACGTTTACCGTAACGCCGCCGAGCGTATAGATAGCCTCCTTTATGCCCTTTGTGCCGCGCACTTCATCGAACACTATGGGTTCGTCCTCGTCGCCGAGGGTGCGCGCCGCAAGGCGGAGGGCCGCCTCCATAACGCCGCCCGTCGCGCCGAATATCGCGCCGCCGCCCGAAGCCTGACCGAACGGGTCGTCGAACTCGCTCTCGGGAAGGTTGGCAAAATCGAGCCCCGCCTCCTTTATCATCTTTGCCAGCTCGCGCGTGGTGAGCGCCGCGTCGGTGTAGTGCCCGAGTTCGTCGCGCGAAATTTCAAACTTTTTCGCCGTGCAGGGGATAACCGAAACGACGTACAAGTCCTCGGGCTTTATGCCCTCCTTCATGCAGTAATAGGTCTTTAATACCGCGCTGAACATCTCCTGCGGGGACTTGCAGGTGGAGAGGTTGGGGATAAATTCGGGATAGTAATGTTCGAGGAATTTAACCCACGCGGGGCAGCAGCTCGTGAACATGGGCGTGGTGCCGCCGTTCTTTATCCTGTTTATAAGCTCGGTCGCCTCCTCCATTATCGTGAGGTCGGCGGTGATATCCATGTTGAAGCACTTCACGTCGCCGAGCTGTTTTATGGCGGTGACCATCTTGCCCTCCACGTTTGTGCCTACGGGCAGACCGAACGCCTCGCCCAGAGTTGCGCGCACGGAGGGTGCGGTGTAGAACACCACCTTCTTTTTATCGTCTACGATTGCGCCCCATACGTCGGCAACCGCCGACTTTTCGTACAGCGCGCCCACGGGGCAGGCGACTATGCACTGGCCGCAGTTTACGCAGGGAGTGAACGCGAGCGATACGTCGTACGGGGAGCCGATAACCTTTGCGTAGCCCCTGTTTTTGGGGCCTATCGCGCCTATCGTCTGGTGCTCGCACGCCGCAACGCAGCGGGTGCACAGTATGCACTTCGAATTGTCCCTCACAACCGAGGGCGAGAGGTCGTCTATCGGCTGAACGTCGTGGTCGGTGCCGTATTCGTCCTCCTCGGCGTTGTATTCGAGCGCGAGTTTCTGAAGTTCGCAGTTCATCGAGCGAACGCAGGAGAGGCACTTCTTTTTATGGGTGGAGAGGATGAGCTCCACCGTCATCTTTCTCGATTTTCTCACCTTGGGCGTGTTGGTGCGCACCTCCATGCCCTCGGATACGGGATACACGCACGCCGCAACGAGCCCGCGCGCGCCCGTCGCCTCGACGAGGCACATGCGGCAGAAGCCGACGCACTGCACGTCCTTTAAATAGCAGAGGGTGGGAATGCGTATGTTGGCGAGCTTTGCCGCCTGCAATATGGTCGAACCCTCGGGAACCGATACGGGAATGCCGTTAATTTTAAGATTTACCATTTTTCCGCTCCCTCCTTTACTTCTTTATAATTGCGCCGAACTTACAATGCGCAATGCACTGCCCGCACTTTATGCATTTGGTCGTATCGATGATGTGGGGCGCCTTAACAGAACCCGATATTGCCTGAACGGGGCAGTTGCGCGCGCAGAGCGTACAGCCGCGGCACTTATCGGTGAGAATGTAGTAGTTGAGGAGCGATTTGCACACGCCCGCGGGGCAGCGTTTTTCGTTTATATGCGCCTCGTACTCGTCGAGGAAGTGGTTCATCGTGGAGAGTATGGGGTTGGGCGCCGACTGTCCGAGCGCGCACAGCGACGAAGCCTGCATATATTCCGCGAGGTCGCGTATGCGCTGAATGTCCTCGGGTCTGCCCTTACCCTCTGTAATTCTCGTGAGTATCTCCAGAAGGCGCTTGGTGCCTATCCTGCAGGGATTGCACTTGCCGCAGCTCTCGTCGGCGGTGAACTCCAAATAGAACTTTGCGATGTCCACCATACAGGTGTCCTCGTCCATAACGATGAGTCCGCCCGAGCCCATCATGGAGCCGATTGCCTTCAAGCTGTCGAAATCCATGGGCGTATCTATGTATTTGGCGGGGATGCAGCCGCCCGAAGGGCCGCCCGTCTGCGCCGCCTTGAAAGCTTTGTTGCCCGGTATTCCGCCGCCTATTTCGTAAATGATAGTGCGGAGCGTGGTGCCCATGGGCACTTCCACGAGCCCGACGTTGTGAATTTTACCGCCGACGGCGAACACCTTCGTGCCCTTGCTGCCCTCGGTGCCGATGGAGGCAAACCATTTTGCGCCGTTTAAAAGTATGGGCGAGATGTTTGCCCACGTTTCGACGTTGTTTAAAACCGTAGGTTTTGAGAACACGCCGCACGTTGCGGAAAACGGCGGACGGGGACGCGGCTCGCCGCGGAAGCCCTCGATAGATTTCATGAGCGCCGTCTCCTCGCCGCAGACGAACGCGCCCGCGCCGAGACGGATTTCGATATCGAAGTCGAACCCGCTGCCCAGAATATTTTTACCCAGAAGCCCGTATTCGCGCGCCTGCTTTATGGCAATTTCCAGCCTTTCGACGGCGATGGGATATTCCGCGCGCACGTATATGAAGCCCTGGTGCGCGCCCACGCAGTAGCCCGCTATGGTCATGGCCTCTAAAACGCAGTGCGGGTCGCCCTCCAGAACCGAGCGGTCCATGAACGCGCCGGGGTCGCCCTCGTCGGCGTTGCACACAACGTATTTTTCGTCGCCGGGGGCGTTTTTGGAGGTCTCCCACTTAATGCCCGTGGGGAAGCCCGCGCCGCCGCGCCCGCGCAGACCGGAAGCCTTTATTTCGGCTATCACGTCGTCGCCCGACATGCCCGAAAGCACCTTTGCAAGCGCCATATAGTCGCCTGCGGCGATTGCCTCGTCGATGCTCTCGGCGGCTATCACGCCGCAGTTTCTGAGCGCGATTCGCATCTGGTGCTTATAGAAGGGAATTTCGGCAAAGGGAATTATGGAGCCGTCCTCGTGCACGGTGCCTTCGTATAAGAGTTCTTTAACTATTTCGCCGCCCTTTACAAGGTGCTTTTCGGCGACGGTTCTGGCGTGCTCGGGGGTCATGTGCGGGTAGAAGGCGCCCTCGGGATACACAATCATTATGGGGCCGAGCGCGCAAAGACCGAAGCAGCCCGTCTTTACAATGAGTACGTCGTTTATGCCGAGCTCTTTGAAGCTTGCCTCTAACTGTTCGATAACTTTTAAGGAATGGCTGGAAGTGCAGCCCGTGCCGCCGCAGACGAGAACCTGCTTTCTGTACCCCGTTACGGGCGCGAGCTTTTCGGCCTGCTCGCGGACGAGTCTCCTCACCCTTATGAGGTCGGCGTTCTTTTCGGAAATCTTCTTCAACTCTTTTATCGTCATTTAAGTCACTCCTTTAAGTATTTGTCGAGCACGGACTTTACCTCTTTTTCGGTAAGCCTGCCGTACACCTCGTCGTCGACCATCATGACGGGCGCAAGCCCGCACGCGCCCACGCAGCGGCAGCTGTCTAACGAGAACTTCCTGTCGGGCGTGAGTTCGCCGCAGGAAATGCGGAGCTCCTTTTCGACGGCGTCCAGAACCTTATCCGCGCCCTTTACGTAGCAGGCGGTGCCGAGGCACACGCTTATGCGGTGCTTGCCCTTGGGCTTTAACGAAAACTGCGAATAGAATGTGGCGACGCCGTAAACTTCGGCGAGCGGAATGTCCAGCTCGTCGGCAATCATTGTCTGAACCTCTGCGGGCAGGTAACCGTATATCTGGTTTGCCTTGTGCATTATGGGCATGAGGCAGCCCTTTTCGCCCTTTTCTTCGGCGATGAATGCACGCAGCTCTTTTTCCTGCTCTTCGGTTCCCTCAAAAGTGAACTGTGCCATAAACAACTCCTGATTTAATTTACGCTTAGCAATAGCGCGGGCTCTGCCCGCGGCAGGGTTGCCCGTCCCCCTTGCCGCGCCGCGAAAGATTTCCGGCCGCGACATAAACGGGCACATTTCGATAAAAAAATACTTTTATATTATAACACCTAATTCTGTAATTTACAAACGATATACCGCAGTTATGTTATTAATTTTGCACAAAAAATGAACGGACGGCGCAAAACGCCGTCCGCGAAAAAGAGCCCGGGGAATTATCGCCGGTATATTAACTTGTTATTGCGAGGAACGTTACATGCCGCCCCGGATTAAACAAAGCACACAATGCACCCCGCGACCATGCAAAGCAGATAGAGCGCGGCAAAAAGATATGCGACCATGCGCTCCTTTCTGCTGAATGATTTATATCTTCTGTTTTCGAGTTTGGTAGACAGAATTTTCCATTCGGTGCTGTAAAGGTTAAACGCCATCCTTTCCTCTATGCATTGAATTATTTCCATTTTACTGGCGTTCAGGTCGGCGTATGAATTAATAAGCGATACCCACGAAAAACTGACGACAATGCCGATAAGGCCGCAAAATACAGTTATTATAAAACTTACGCTTATCTTGTCCATAAACAACGGCAATTCTCCCGTTGCGCAGATGACCGTAATTATTGCGCTGATAATTACCGAATTAAGGGTAATGTAAAAGCTGTTTACCGTTTGCTTGCGCCTGACGAGTTCTTCAGAGGTCTGCACGAACATTTTATACTGTTCAAGCATTTTCGTTTCGTTGCCGTAATCGGAAGAACACAAGTCGTCCCATACTGCGCCGTTATCCTTGCGCAGCAGATTTTCGAGGTAATTCCTGTCGCAGAGCACCACCTTGCTCTTCTTGTGCGCAAGCACTATTTCCCCGTCCACGTCGCCGTCATGCTGCTCCACATTGGATATGTTCAGTTTTTTGTTCAGCGCGTACCCGTCGTTCAGCCTGTAAACGTAGATTTCCTTGTTAGATTTGAGCGCCTCGTCAATTTCCAAATCAACGTTAGCGCTTAAATTGGTTTTTTCGCCGATTATGGCTATTATCTTATTCGACTGGCGTATTTTGGATACGGCGTCGCCAAGCCACTCCTCTTTTGTACCGTTCAATATAACAAATCTGTGTCTGTCGAATTTTGCAGACCATTCTTCGATAAGCGGCATTACCCTCTCTTCAAGGTCGCAGCCTGAATGAATTACAAAGTAGTTCAAAGCGCCTACCTCCCTCCTGAGTAAAAACTTCCGGTACGCTGTACAGAAATTATAATATACCGTATATGTTTTGTCAACGCCTCAGACTATTCCGCGCTGTCGAACTGGGAATAGTAGAGCTGCGAATAGTAGCCGCCCTTCTGCATGAGCTCGTCGTGCGTGCCCTGCTCCACCACGTCGCCGTTATTCATTACGATTATCGTTTTGGCGTGCTTTATGGTGGAGAGCCTGTGCGCTATAACGAAGCACGTTCTGCCGCGCATAAGGTTTTCCATCGCCTGCTGGATATACTGCTCGGTGCGCGTGTCGACGTTGGAAGTAGCCTCGTCGAGAATGAGCATGGGCGAATCCAGAAGCATAGCGCGGGCGATGGTCAAGAGCTGTTTCTGCCCTTTGGAGATATTCACGGCGTTGTCGGTGAGCACGGTGTCGTAGCCCTGCGGCAGTTTGGAGATGAACGAATGTATCTTCGCCGCCCTGCACACCCGTTCGACGTCCTCGCGGGTGACGTTTTCGCTGCCGTACGCCACGTTCTCGTATATCGTGCCCGAAAACAGCCACGTATCCTGCAACACCATGGTGAACGAACGGCGGAGCGAGGCGCGCGTGACCTTCGTTATGTCCTTTCCGTCAATCTTAATCGTGCCCGAGTCGGCGTCGTAAAAGCGCATCAAAAGGTTTATAACGGTAGTTTTGCCCGCGCCCGTGTGCCCCACAATCGCCACGACGTCGCCGCTCTCCGCCCTCAGCGAAAAGTCCTTTATAACGACCTTGCCGGGCGTATAGCCGAACCTTAAATGTTCAATCTCCACGTTGCCCTTTACGTCCTTCAGCTCCTCCGCGCCAATGCTGTCGGGGGCTTCGGGCTGTTCTTCGAGCACGCGGAAGGCGCGCTCCGCGGCGGCGAGCGCCGACTGGAATTCGCTGAGAACGTTGGCAATTTCGTTTATGGGGCCTGAAAACTTGCGCGAATAGAGCACGAACGAGGCGATTTTTCCAACGCTGGGAATTAGTCCCGTCATATACATTATCGCGCCGAACACGCTGATAAGCGCGAGCGAGAGGTTGTTCATAAAATTGACCGCGGGCCCCGAAATCGTGCCGTAACTTTCGGCCACGGTGTAGGCGTCCACAGCGTCGACGTTCTTTTTTTCAAAGCGGTCTATCACCGCCTCCTCGCAGTTATACGCCTTCGTCGTCTTCTGCCCCGTTATAATCTCTTCGATAAAGCCGTTGAGCTCGCCGAGCTTTCTCGACCTCTTGCGGAAGAGAGGCTGAACTTTTTTGGTCAGCCACCACGTGAACAGCGCCGAGAGCGGTATGGTAACCACGAACACGACTACGAGCACGGGCGCGGTGACGAGCATCATTATGAGCGAACCGACGATGGTTACCACGCTGGTGAGTACCATCATCACGTCGTTGGCGAGCGATTCGCCGAGGGTATCCAAATCGTAGGAGAGCACGGAGATGATGTCGCCCGCCTGGCGGGTATCGAAGTAGGATACGGGCAGCGACATAAGCCGCGCAAATATATCGGTGCGTATGCGCTTTATAACGCAGCGCGAGAGGTACGAGAGCCCTATCGAGGAGAGATAGGTTAAAACGCCCGAGGCGATATATACGGCGACGAGTATTACGGCGTACCGCCAAATCATAGACATATCGGTGGTGCCGTCCGTCTTTATCTCGTCTATCGCAAGTCCGCACACCTGCGGGCCGAGCAGAGAGAGCGCCGTCCCCGCGAGCGAGGCGAAGAATATGAGCACGAAAAGCGCGGCGTACGGCTTTGTATATCTGCCGAGATTTTTTACTATGTAGCGGACGTTTACCCTGCGGCGCCCGAACGAGCGGGTATCCCTTACGTTGCCTTCCCTCATCATTCCGCCACCCCCATCTGCGTTTCGGCGATAGCGCGGTATTCGCCGCAGTTTTTCATAAGTTCTTCGTGCGTGCCCATGCCCGACACCCTTCCGTCGTCGAGCACCATTATAAGGTCGCACCCTTTGACCGAGCTCACGCGCTGGGCGACTATTACCTTAGTGGATGAGGCATATTCGCGGGTCAATGCCCTCCTCAGCTTTGAATCGGTGGCGTAATCGAGAGCGGAGGAACTGTCGTCGAGCACGATAATTTCGGGGTCGCCCGCAAGCGCACGGGCTACCAGCAGCCTCTGCTTCTGCCCGCCCGAAAGGTTGCCCGCCTTCTGAGCGAGGTCGTAATCGAGCCCGCCCGCAAGCCCGTCGATGAACTCCTTCGCCTGAGCGCACTCTGCCGCGCGCATTATCTGCCCGTCGGAGAGGTTCCTGCCGTAGTCGATATTTTCGCGAACTGAGGCGGCCATCAAAAAGTCGTTCTGGAACACCGCGCCGAACTTTTTTCTGAGCTCCGCCGAGGGCACCGAGCGCACGTCCTTCCCGTCGACGTAGACGGCTCCGCCGCTCACGTCGTAAAAGCGCATCAAAAGATTTATGACGGTTGATTTTCCGCAGCCCGTCGCGCCGATTATGCCCAGCGACTGCCCGCGCTCCAGCGCGAAGGAAATACCGTAAAGGTTATCCTCCTTTCCGTTATATGAAAAGCTTACGTCTCTGAATTCTATGGCGCAGCCGGGGGTACCTTCGGGGCGCTCCTCCACCGTTTCGCTCTCGTCGAGCGCGAGCACGCGCTCAATCCTCTCCGAGGACGCCGCCCCTCGCGAGATTATAACGAATATCTTGGATATGCCGAGCATTGCGTTTAAAACTATCGTAAAATAGGTCAGAAAGCCCGTAATATCGCCCGGTTCGCTCGACAAAAACGCGCCCGCGACTATAACGCCCACAAGCCCGAGATTTAAAATGAGCGACGTGAGCGGGTTGGTGAGCGACATTATGCGCTGCGCTCTGAACTCCGTCGAGGCGAGGTCGCCCGCAACTTTTTCAAACCTTTTGTTTTCGTACTCCGTTTTGGAGAGTGCCTTTATAACCCTTATGCCCGTGATGTCCTCCTGCACGGAGCGCACCATGTTGTCGCCGCTTTTCTGCACGGTCATATACATGGGCACGCTCTTGCGCGTTATTAAATACAGCGGCACCGCCACTATGGGCACGACGGCGAGGAGCACGAGCGCGAGCTGTACGTTTAAGAGAAAGCAGAACACCAGCCCGCCCAGAAGGAGTATGGGCGCGCGCACGCCCATGCGCATGGTGCGCGCAACCATCTGGTTTACATAGTAGGTATCAGATGTCAGGCGGGATATCAGCGACGGCATCGTAACCTCGTCCACCTGACTGCACTTTAAGTAGCTGGTTTTGCGGAAGAGGTCGTAGCGGATATCGTGCGTCATATTGCCCGCAACCTTTGCCGAAAGCCTGTTTGCCCAGATATTTCCGCCGAGGGCGACGAGGGCGAAAAAAAGCATGAGTCCGCCCATGAGGTATATCCGCCCCGAATCTTTCAGGGGCGTTAAATCGTCGATTATATACGATAATATGTATGGAAGCACGAGTTCGGCGGCGCTTCCGACCGTTTTTGTCACAAGGCCGAGCGTAAGCCCGCCCGAATACGGCCTGATGTATGCGAGAGTCTTTTTCATCGGGATATATTGCGGCTCCTTTTGTCTTTTCGCAGCGGGCGCTTACGCGCCGCATCTTCACTTGTTTTCAGAAACCCCGCGCGAATCTTCCATAAACTTTCGCGCATTTTCGACCATCTTTTCGCTGATGTACTGAAGCTGCCTCTTCTCCTCCTCCGAAAAGCCCTCGGTGACCAGCGCGCGCCACTCGGCGAGCACCTCCCTTACGCGGGGAAGCGCGTCAAGAAGTTTTTGCGTGGGATATAAAAGCACGGCGCGCCTGTCTTTGTCGTTTTCGACCTTTTTTACGAACCCGCCCTCCTCCAGAAGGCTTATCTGGCGGGCGACGTTGCTCTTGTTCACGAAGAGCGAACGCGAAATCTCCTCCTGCGAAACGCCGGGATTCTGCGCAATCACAAGAACATACTTCGACTGGCAGCCCTTTATGCCGCAGTCTTTAAGCCGCTCTTCCCTGAAAACCTCCGCACTGCGCGACACGAGGTTGATATTCTTCATAAATTTTGCCATTTTTATCCCCTTTCCGCCGTAGGCGGAGGTCAGTATTAATCGTTGCAACCGCAACTGTTGCGCACGCAACTATTTACAGTATAGCGCCGTTCTTATTTTAAGTCAATATAAAAAGTCCCGCTGCGGCGCAAAATTTTGCGCCGCGGCGGGAATATTTTTGTACTCGGTGCCGCAATTACAGTCATATGCCGCATAATATTGTCATTTCGACTGAAGCCGGGGGCGGAACGGAGAAATCTCTTTACCCATAGCTTCACAACGGAGATTTCTCCACGCGCTCGCTGCGCTCACTTGGTCGAAATGACAAAAAATGAAGCCGCGCGAAAAAGCGCTCACATTGGCAGTTTTACGATAAAGGCCGAGCCCGCGCCCTCTTCGCTCTCCACCCTCACCCTGCCGCCCGAGAGGGTTACTATGCGCTTTACTATCGCAAGCCCCAGCCCGTTGCCGCGCGTCGAATGGGAAGCGTCGCCCTGGTAATACTTGTCGAACACGTGCGAGGCGACCTCCCTGCTCATTCCTATGCCCGTATCGGAGACACGCACTTCGACGAAAGCGCCGTCCGCCTTTAAATTCACGCCTATTTCGCCGTGCTGGGGCGTGAACTTTACCGCGTTTGAAAGGAGGTTGAGCCAAACCTGTTGCAGGAGGTTTGCGTTGCCCTCGTACTCTACGGGTTCAAGCTCGGAATTTATCGAAATATCCTTCGCCGCCCACTCGTGTTCGAGCAGAATAATGCACTCTTTGAGCTGCAAATCTAGGCGGTACGGGTGCACTTCGCCCACAAACTGCTGATTTTCGAGCCTGTTGAGCATGAGCGTGTTCTCCGCGAGGGCGGAAAGCCTTGCCGACTCGTCGGAGATGATTCGCAGATACTGCTTCTCCTCTTCGGGCGTGAGCCCGCCTTCGAGAAGGAGGTTGGCGAATCCGTTTATCGAGGCGATGGGCGTTTTGAACTCGTGCGAGAAGTCGTGAATAAACTCGTCTTTGAGCGCCTGTATGCTTTTAAGTTCCGTGCTCATCTTGTTGAAGTCGATAAAAACTTGCTTCATATTGCCGCGGCGCGGAACTTCGAGCTGGTAGCCGAATTCCCCGTGCGAAACCTTGTCGAACCCCTCGGCCAGCCTGTTGCCCGTCTGCGTGTTGCGGTAGGTTATATACATTATTATGCCCGCGACGCACGCCGCAACGGCGGGCATTATAACTATGGGGATAATGTACGAGGAATATCCGCCGCCGTTTGAAAACATATAGTTCACAATGGCGAGCACGAGCTCGGCGAGCATTCCGAGCACTATGAATAAAAGCAGGAACGAAAGGACGAAATGCCCCGTGATGAACGACTTTAAGCCGCCGCTGTATTTTTTTGCGCGGTCGGGCGGGGTGAGCATCTTTTTCTCTTTTTTAAAAAAGCTCATTTTTTTATTACCGCCTTATAGCCTATGCCGCGCATCGTTACAATCTCGAACTCGGGATAGCCCTCGAACTTGTTCCTCAAACGGTTTATGTGCGTGCGCACCGTGTTTTCGTCGCTCTCGGAGGAATATCCCCAAACGTTGTCTAAAATGGTCTCTTTGGTGAGTATCTTGTTCGGGTACGACAAAAGAAGGAACAGGAGCTGGAATTCCTTCGAGGGCAGCTCCACGACCTCGTCGCCGCGCGTCACCGAATAGGTCTCCTTGTCCACCACCACGTCGCCTATAACAATTCTGCCCTCGTTGGCAATTTTACTGCGCCGAAGGAGCGCGTCAATCCTCCACGTGAGTTCCTCGAAGTTTATGGGCTTCGTCATATAGTCGTCGGTGCCGACCGAAAAGCCGCGGCACTTATCCGACATGCCGTCCTTTGCCGTGAGCATTATAACGGGCACCGTTTCGCCCCTGCCGCGAAGTATTTCTACCAGAGTATAGCCGTCCATAGCGGGCATCATTATATCTGTTATTATAAGGTTTACGTTGCCGCCGTCATAGATATCGAGCGCCTCTTTGCCGTCCTTTGCAAGCAGCACCGTATACCTGCTTTTGAGCCTCGCGTTTAAAAGTATGCGCATATTGGCGTCGTCTTCCACGACAAGTATGTTCGCCATTAAAACACCCCGTTTTATCTGCGGCGGCTTTTGCGCCGCTCTTTTTTTAAATTATTGTAGCAGAACGCGCAAAAAATTGCAACAAACGCTGTAAATATTCGCCAATATAAGCAAAAGTTGATGTTAAGTTTATATTGCGGTTATGAAAGATTTATACAAAAGGCATAAAATTGCGTTGTAAAGTAAATAAAGAGCGTGAGCCGCCCGAATGCGCGTGGAACCTTCTTACAAAATACTTACAGAATATTTACAAAATATTACAGATATATTTACTTTACTCTAATATATTTACTTTACTCTAAAAAAAATTTAAAAGCGCGGCTCTATACTGTAAGGGATTAATACGAACCCGATTTGAAGCGGGTTTCCATTACAGTATACCAAAACCGCAAAATAAGGGCGGCTGCCCTTTCGGAGAATTTAATTTATGACTATTGCGATTGTAATCGACCTTATAGACTGCCTCACCAACGGTTCGGTGATGACGGCGCGCCGCTTTGCCGACGGACTGAGGGCAAAGGGGCACGAGGTGCGCCTTATTGCGATTGGCGCCGACGGGGAAAACGACTGTGCCGTTAAGGAAAGATACGTGCCCGTGCTCACCGAAGTTTCGGCGAAAAACCAGATAAAATTCGGCAAATACGACGAAAAGAAAATTAGAAAGGCCTTCGAGGGCGTCGATATCGTGCACTTCATATTCCCGTTCAAGCTGGAAAAGAAGTGCAAAAAGCTCGCCGACGAAATGGGCATACCAACCACCGCCGCCTTCCACGTCCAGCCCGAAAACGTTTCGTTCAACGTGCACATGGGCTGGTGCAAACCCTTTAATTCGCTGATATATGCCTATTTAAGGCGCACTTTTTACGAAAAGTTCGACCGCATACACTGCCCCACTTCCTTTATCGCGCAGCAGCTTGCCGACCACGGCTATAAGGGCGAACTTTACGTTATTTCCAACGGGTACGACCCCGCCTTCGTTCCGCCAGGAACAAGGCCGCACAACGAAAAGTTTGAAATTGTTATGACGGGCAGGCTTGCGCCCGAAAAGAATCAGCAGGTGATAATCAGGGCGATAGCAAAGTCGAAATACAAGGATAAAATTCACCTGACTCTGCTCGGCAACGGGCCGATGAAGGGCAAACTCGAAGAGATGGCGAAAAAGTACGGCGCAGACGTGACGTTCGACTTTTTGCCCAAGGATAAGCTTATAAAAAAGCTGCAGTCGAGCGACCTCTATGTGCACTCTGCAACGGTGGAGATTGAGGCGATAGCTGCCATTGAGGCCATAGCCTGCGGGCTGGTGCCGGTGATTGCCGAAAGCAGCCTTTCGGCGACCAAGCAGTTTGCTCTGGGCGAAAAATCGCTGTTCAAAGACAACAGCGCGAAGGAACTTGCGCAGAAGATTGACTACTGGTACGAACACCCCGCGGAGCGCGCCTCGATGAGCGGAAGATACGGCGTGTTTGCAAAAAAATTCAGCCTTGAAAATTCACTCTCGCTCGCAGAGCAGATGTTTGCCGACGAAATAAGCGAATACCGCGCGCGCAAACTTAAACGCCCCGAAACTTTTTTGCAGCGTTTTTCTCTCTTTTCGCGCTCTTAACGTTAATGATTGCGGCATATATACGGGGCAATTCAATTCAGACTACTCATCAAACACACATAAGCCTCAAAGAATTGCGGCGCGGAAAATTTTCCGCGCCGCAATTCTTATTTTCGTGTTATTTAAGACATATGTACGGGGTAACCGGACTTAATATTACAATTTACCCCTTTAATTCTTTAAGACGGCGGCGGGAATATTTGTCGCCCTGGGCGGCGGACTTTTCCAGCCAGAAGGCGGCCTTTTCCCTGTCGACAGGGGCAAACAGCCCGTCGGCGTAATACAGCCCCATAACCTGCTGCGCCTCGGAGTCGCCCTCGCGGGCGCACTTTTCTATTCTTTCGAGATAGCCGTCTATCAGCAGTTTCGCGCTGCGCTCATCGACGAACATGCCGTTGCCGAGCTTCATGCACAGCGCCAGCCCGTACGCACTCTTATCGTTGCCCAGCTCGAGCGAGTTGCGGAAGGCCGAGAGCGCCTCCACATACTTTTTCTCGTTATACAGCACCATCGCCTTTGAATAAACGGATACCGTCATAAATTCCTCCGCAGCAAAATTGAATAAACGCAAACCCGTTTGCAAGGTTAAGCGTTATCGCGCAGTCCGCGCCGCAAACGCCCTTTTGCGCGCCGTAGTTTGCGCCTTTATTTTATAATACAGCAACAGTCCCTCCCCGTCAATACCTGAAACAAAATTTTTTGCAGTAAAAAGGCGGCAGCCTGCCTTTAAGCAGGCTGCCGCCTTTTAATTTAACATTTTACCATGTGACGGGCATGCCGTACTCGTCGTAGTGCCAGTAATTGCCGCCGTAAATCTGGTTTTCGGAGTAATAATACACCGTTGCCGTTACGTTATCATAGCCCGAAATGCCGTTCCATGCGCTCTCTTCACCCGCATAGAACACATAGCCGAGGGAGTTGCAACCGTAAAAGGCGTTCGAACCTATGCTGTAAACGGTCGACGGAATGACTACGCGCGTTATATTGCGGCAGTTATAAAAGGCATTTGCCGCTATCTCGCTGCCGCCCGTAATAATGACGGTAGAGAGCGAAGAGGGAACATAGTTTGAGTTGTAGGAATAATCCGAAGCCCCAAATATATAGCCGAAGTGGCTGTAACTGCCGTCGCCCGAACCCACAAACGGAACGGTGAGCGTATTTAAATTACTGCACCCGTTGAGCGCATTGCGCGAAATTGAAGTTACGCTTGAAGGAATTGAAAGCTCGGTGCCGAGATAGCCCGCAAAGGCATAACTGCCGATACTACTTATCTGCGGCGTGCCCTCCCACACTATCTCCGCGCGGCAGCCGCTGAAAGCATGCTGACCGATACCCGTCACGCTCTGCGGAATTGTAATCTCTCCGAGAGAGCTGCAACCGTTGAAAGCATTATCGCCTATACTGCTTACGCCCGAGGGGATTACCGCCTGCGACAGAGAGGTGCAGCCGTCGAAGAGGTGCGCAGAAACATAAGTCATGTTCTGCGGCAGAACGACCTCGCGCAAATAGGTAAGTCCGCTGAACGCATAGTCGCCCACATATCCCGCCCTTACCGTAACAGAGGCGAGCGAAGAGGGAACATACGACAAATTGCCGCCGTACGACGTTGCGCCGAACAAATATCCGAGATATGCATTTGACGAATCTGACGACGAACTGCCGAGGTAGGGAAGCGAAAGAGTTTGCAGCGAGGTACAGCCGGAGAGCACGCCGCGGGAGATATATTCCACCGAATCGGGAACAGTGAGCGAGGTTATACTGCCGCCGTTTTCAAACGCGCCCTGCATTATGGCAACGGTGTCGTCGCGCAAGCTAATCTGCGACTGCGAGCCGCTGAGCCCGACGGCAAACTGTCCGAGATAGTACACGCCGCCGTCCTCCACCCTCGCGGAGGAGCACGCCACGATAAAGTCCTCGCTAAGCGTCGTTACGGAAGAGGGTATGCTCACAGAGCGAAGGGACGGGAAGCCGTGTTCGAGCATGGTATAGTTTACCTGCTGAGCACCGTCGGATATCACTATTGAGGTGATGTAGGGGAGCACGGACTCCGAAGGCGCGTCGAACAGCCCCGCGGGAACGACGGCCGAAGAGCCGAGCTGAAGCGTGAGCCCCGCCGTGTTGCGGCCCGCATTATAGAATACGTAACTGTAAATATCGTAGCTGCCCGAGGCGGACGAATTGTAATAGATTGACGAGAGCCCCTCGCAACGGTAGAACGCCGAATTGCCGAATACGGAGACGTTTCCCTCTATGGTCAGCGAGCTCATCGAAGTGCAGCAACTGAACGCCGATTCGCCTATCGAGCTTATGCCCGAAGGGATAGTCACGTATTGCAGCGAACTGCAGTTCTGGAAAGCTATTCTGGGTATAGAACTGATTCCCGAGGGGATATTTACATATTGCAGCGAGGTGTTGTTGCGGAAAGCGCCCGTGCCGAGCGAACTTACGCTGTTTGGAAGATATGCCGAAACGAGAGACGAGCAGCCGTCGAAGGCAAACTCGCCGACAGTGGCAAGATTTTCGCCGAATTCCACGCTTTGCAGTGAAGTGCAGCCCTCTAACGCCCTCGCGCCGAGAGTTTCGAGCATACCGCCGAGGTCGGCAGACGTCAGCGACGAACAGCCCGAGAAAGCGCCGTCGCCTATCGTGCGGATACTGTCGGGTATGGTTACCGACTGCAGATTGACGCAGCCGGCAAAGGCGTCGTTGCCTATTTCGTCTATCGATTCGGGCAGAACTGCCTCCCTGAGGTTTTCGTCGCCCGTAAAGAGCCCGTCGCTCACCGCCGTAACGCGCAGGCCGTTGTATGTATCGGGTATCACAACGCGCTCGAACGAGCCGCTGTATCCCGTGACTGAATAGAACGACTTATCGGCAGAAAGCGTAAATTTAAGGCCGTTATCGGGAATTTCGGTATAGACGGCATTGATTGTAAGATTGCCCGCGCCGAGCTCATAATCCTGCCATACCCCGCTGTAGCCGTATTTTAAGGGCACGTCAGGCACGATAATCGCCGTATTTTCAACCGTGAAGGGAACTTCGGCGACTGTCCCCCCGTCGGCGACGAACGTTGCCGTATATTCTATCGGTTCGTACACGGCGTTTACCGTTTTATTTTTAGAATCGAGCTCATACTCTTCCCATTCGCCGGTATAGCCGTCCTTTTCAGGAACTTCCGGTTCGGTTATACGGCCTGTTGTAACCGTGTACGGCACGACGCCGACGACCTCCCCTTCCGCCATAAACGTTACCGTGTATTCAATCGGCGTATATTCGGCGTTGACCGTCATATCGCCCGAGGAGAGATAAAACTCCTCCCATTCGCCTGTATACCCCTCCTTTTCAGGCACGGAGGGAGCATTAAACGAAGCAGAATCGGTAAATATCGAGTAATACATCACGTCGACGGTGACGCCGTCGGCAATAAACGTTATGGAATACATGTCGGGGATATATATCGCCCTTACCGATACGTTGCCGCCCGTAAGCGTATATTCCTCCCACGTTCCCGTATAGCCGGCCTTATAGGGCACCTCCGGTTCCTCTATAACGTCGCCGACGTTTGTATAGTATTCCTTCGCCACGACGACGCCGTCGGCGACGAATGTTACGGAATGCCCCTGCAGCTCCTCCGTCTGTCCGTCGTCGGCACAGCCGGCGATGAGCGCGGAAGCGCCGAGCACTGCCGACGCGGCCGCAGTAACAGTTAAAAATTTCACCCACTTACTATTCATATTTCACTCCGAATAATTTTCCTCAGTTAAGAGTTCTTATAGAGTCGTTTATATTATAAAACATAAATACAAATTATTCAACATAAAAAATAAAATTATTATATCACCGACAAAAACCGTCGCAAGAACAGCTTTGGGGTCGGTCAGCCGAGCGTTAAAAGCTATCGGCGCAAGGCTGCGCAAAAAATAAAAACGCCGTACCGCAGCGGCACGATTGACAGCGGCACGGCACAAAGATATAATATTTCGCGGATAGAAATTGTAAGGTGATATATATGCAGTCGCTGAGAGAACTATATAAAATCGGCCGCGGCCCCTCGAGCTCGCACACCATAGGCCCCGAACGCGCGGCAAAACTTATGAAAAACCGCCACACGGACGCCGATAAATTTATCGTTACGCTGTATGGCTCGCTCGCGCTTACGGGCAAGGGTCACTGCACCGACGAGGTGCTCAGAAAGACATTTGCACCCGCGCCGTGCGAAGTTATCTTCGACAAAACGTCGCCCTGCCCCGTCCACCCGAACACGCTCGACATAAGGGCGGAGTGCAGCGGGAAAGAGCTCGCCACCACCCGCTTTTACAGCGTGGGCGGCGGCACCATACGCATTGAGGGCGAACCCGGGGCAAACACGGGCATAGACGAGGGCGTATATCCTCTTGGTACTTACGACGATATTTCGGCGTACTGCAAAAGCAAAAATATACGCCTGTGGCAGTACGTGCAGGAATGCGAAAGCGACGACATATTCGGCTATCTCGGCGATATATGGGAGCAGATGAAGGCCTCCATTCACGAGGGGCTAACCACGTCGGGCGTGCTCCCCGGGTGTCTGGGAACGCAGAGGCGCGCGCAGCACCTTTACAACCAGCGGCACATAGACGAATCTGCCCAGACAAAGGAAAACAGACTGGTGTGCTCCTATGCCTTTGCCGTGAGCGAACAGAACGCCGCGGGCGGCATAATAGTAACGGCGCCCACCTGCGGAAGCTGCGGCGTGGTGCCCAGCGTTTTGTACTATATGCAGCAGACGCGCGCTTTCAGCGACGAACAGGTCGTGCGGGCGCTCGCCGCGGGCGGACTCGTAGGCAACATAATAAAGACCAACGCCTCGATAAGCGGCGCCGAATGCGGCTGTCAGGCGGAAATAGGCTCCGCGTGTTCGATGGCGGCGGCAGCGCTTGCCGAGCTGTTCGAAATGGGACTAGGACAGATTGAATACGCCGCGGAGGTTGCCATGGAACACCACCTCGGCCTGACCTGTGACCCAATCGCGGGGCTAGTGCAGATACCCTGCATAGAGCGCAACGCCGTTGCGGCGATGAGGGCAATCAACGCGCTCAGCCTTGCCAACTTTCTGGCTGATTCGCGCAAGATAAGCTTTGATTTGATAGTAAAAACGATGTACAACACGGGGCGCGACCTTTTGAACAGCTACCGCGAAACCTCCTCGGGCGGACTTGCAAAATATTACCCCGTGAACAAACTTCATTTTGAATAAATTATATTTTTTTAATTAATAAAAACAAATTATTTTTAATTAATTATTTATCGTATTTTTATTTTCGCTCTGCGGAAGTTTTACGGCAAAATATTCCGAGTCCGAGCGCGAAAGGTCTACGACGTATTCGGGCTTGTATTTACGCAAAAAATCGGTCACTTCGCGCATATAACGGTAAAAAGTGCGCTCGGATATGCAATATTCCGCGCAGACCGTGCGGCGGGAGATACGCTCGCCGCGCATCAAGGCGTCGTATAACAGCAAAACAACTTCAATTTTCATTTTTCGTCTGCATCCTTCTTTTAATTTGCAGACGGCGCCGTCTTTTTATGGGAATTTATTCCCGTTGCAACTGAGTATATTATAACACCGATTTTCACATATTTGTTCAGCCGCGTTTGCCAATTTTGTAGCAAAATCCGCTTAATTTCATACTTTTGCGCAAAAAAGCTAAGCGCCTGCGGCGACAGGAAAAAACCGCTTATAATACAAAACGGAGAGAAAAAATCTTTCTCTCCGTTTTATTTTTTTAATTATTTAATTAAAATTACTCCGATTTTTTCCAGTCGTACGATACATATTTATTTTTCAAAAAATCTGCCGCCGTTTCCCCGTCGGAGAGCGCGCGGGCGACGGGGATAAATTCGTGTATCATATCCGCGCACTCTTCGGCCGTGCCGACGGGATATTCGGGTATGTATGCCCTGACGCCGCGGAGCTTTAAGTTATAGCTTGCATTGAGCATGCCGCAATAGGCGTCGCCGCGGTCGTTTGCAAGCACGGCGGTATTTTCCTCGGCGGCGGCGACGAACATTACGGGATAGCCCGTCTGTTCACTCCACTTCTGCGCGAGCAGCGTTTCGGAAATTTCGGGGCCGAAGTTGCCGAGATATACGACGAGCGCGTTACACCCCGCTTTTTTGACATCTTCGAGCGCCTGCATTGCCTGAACTTCGCTTTCGACTATGCACACGGGGAGGCAGAAACCAAAGCCGCTCTTCTGCTTACCGATAAACTTTCGGGGAAGCAATCGCGGGAGACTGCAACCACGCCGACCTTTATTTGCGGAATATTACCCGTCATTTATTTCACTCCTTATTTTAATATAACATACATTGTAAAACACAACGGATTATCTTTAATTAATTATAACTCATCGCGGCAATTTTTTCAATAGGCGCAGGCAATTTATTTTATAATTTTCGGCCTGTTTACCGCGGCATATCCGCCGCTTAATAATAAAATTAATTCCGCCGCAAAATTAATTCGCGGCGGAATTTGTAAAATTATATTTTTTAAATTTAAATATTTATTTTTAAATACGAGAATTTTTACGGCGGCTTCCGCTGCGTTTTAAGATTTTACCGCACATATTTTTATACGCGCTTCCATATATAGATGCAATAGCCCTGCGTGAGCAGCTCCGCCGCCGAGGAAGGGTCGGAAAGTTCCTCTTCTGCAATCACCGTCCCTTCAACCTCATAAGAATAGATGCAGTACTGCCAGCCTTCGGTAATTTCAAAAATTACGCTTGTAAGATTGTTGCAACTGAAAAACGCATTTTGTCCGATTTTAACCACGCTTTGCGGGATTGTTATCTCCGCAAAACCACATTCGGAAAACGCAAAATCGCTTATCGTTTCAAGCACGCTGTTCTCGCCGAAATCTACGCTTTCAAGTTTGTCGCAAACATAGAACGCGCGCTCCGCAATAGTTTTGAGCTTGCTGCCGTTGCCGAAAGATACCGATAAAAGATTTTTACATTCTTTAAACGCATCGTAGCCCAATTCCGTTAGCTGACTGTTATCTTCAAATACCGCCTGTTCAAGGCTGGTACAATTTGCGAAGGCATTGTTACCGACATAAGTAACAGATGCGGGGATTGTTATCCGTTCAAGCAGAATACAGCCTGAAAAGGCATTGCTTTCTATGTTCTGCAGAATACTGCCCTCGGCAAAAGTTACGCTTGTAAGGTTGGCGCAATCCGCCAGACCGCTGATGTGAGTAACGTAGTCGGGAATGACAAGCTCGGCAGCGGTATTGTCCTTTATTCCCGTTATGTGGCATTCGCCCGTAAGATATGAATCGAAATAAAAGAGTTCCATTCCCTCGCCGAGCTGCCATCTCGCAGCGACAGTCACGTCGCGCGCGGGCATTGTAAACACATATTCAGCTTCGGCGGATAGAAGTTCTTCGCCCTCGTACCAGCCGATAAACTCGTAGCCGGGTTTTGTCTCTTCGGCAAATGTCAGCTGCGCTCCGCAATAAATATATCCGCTGAAACTTTCCTCAAAGCTATTCCCGCTTTCTATTATCGTTATATTGCCACCGTCCTCGTAAGTATCATCGCGGGCGATTGATAAATTATACTGCCTTGCACGCCACAGTGCAAACAGGGTTACGTCTTCAGTAAAGCCGATATTGCTATAACTTATACCCTGTCTATTTGTTGCCATCTGATACTCTCCGGGTTCACCCGTATAATAAGCCCAACCATCAAATCTATACCCCTCTCTTTCAGGCACGCGGAGAGTGAATGTGGAACCGTATGTAAGGGTGTATTCAGTTTTTTCGAGCGGCTCTCCGCCGTTCACGTCGAGCGTCGCCGTGACCT
Organism: Candidatus Coproplasma stercoravium; assembly: GCA_018713165.1. Lineage (GTDB taxonomy): Bacteria > Bacillota > Clostridia > Christensenellales > Borkfalkiaceae > Coproplasma > Coproplasma stercoravium. The sequence continues at coordinate 29,923 of DVFR01000016.1, forward strand.
TAATTCCCTCATATATGGCGGTCAACTGCATATCCTTGGTGATTTTTAAAGGAAATGTTACCGCATTTTTATCGGCGTCCTGCCACCCCTTGAAGTTATATCCATGCCGTTCAATAACTTCGGGAGAGGTGAGCGTTTCGTCCTCTTCAATCTGCAAAATCTCAATTTTTTCCTCATATATCTGAGAATCTTCGTCCCATACCCCATATCCGTAATTCAGTTCTACTGTATATATGGGGCGGCGGCGCACCGTGACAGTGAAAACCTTTTTCTCGCTTCCGCGGCTTGCCGCTACATAATAGGTATTGTCGCCTACGGCAAGATTTATTATCTTGCTCGGAATCTCGTTTGTACATTCTTTATCTGAATATACCGCATACGTCGAGTCACCGTTTATTAAAATTTCGTCCTCAAACATGAATACAGAATGGAAGTTGGGCACCTTTCCGTGCGCCGAATCCCCGCTGATATCAAAAGTTCTAAAGGCGATTATATCCTCTATATATCCGCACTCTTTGCAGATTCCGTCGGCATATGTATGCGCCTTTTTCGCGAACACTGTGTGCGTGCGGCTTATCTCCGATTCACACACAGAACAATACACCACCTCGTCATAGCCGCCCTCGCTTGCGCAGCTTGCAGACACTTCGTTCTCGCGCACGGGCGTTGCTGGCGTATGGGCAAGCTTTTCAACGGTGTGCGGCGTGCGGCTCAGTTCCGTTTCGCATACAGAGCAATAAACTACCTCATCGTAACTGCCCGCCTTTTCGCAACTTGCAGACACTTCGTTTTCGCGTACGGGCGTTGCCGGCGTATGGGCAAGCTTTTCAACGGTGTGCGGCGTGCGGCTCAGTTCCGTATCGCATACAGAGCAGTAAACCACCTCATCATAATTGCCCGCCTTTTCGCAACTTGCGGCGACTTCGTTCTCGCGCACGGCGGGAGAAGCCGTATGCCCGAGGGCGTTGACATATGTATCGACATAACTATCCCCACAAGAACACGTGTGTGTTGTGTAGCCGAGCTGCGTGCAGGTTGGCGGCGTCGCCACCGCTGTGTAGCTGTGGGTGTGTTGCGGCTGGTTATTTCCGCCGGAGGTCTGACCGCCCGTGCAAGCGGCAAGAAAGAGCGCGGAGCATATACCGAAAATAAACACGAGCACGGCAAAGAGCACCGATTTTTTTGACATATAAATCCTCCTTAACAATTTTAAAAATCTTACGCACCGGTCTGCAAAATAATATACAGAAAGAAGCGCGTTTAACCTTTTTTAATTTTAGCATATTAAGCGCGCACGCGCGAGTAAAACGACTGACAGGCGCCTGTCAGTCGTTGGGTTTTTGCTCGATAAAATATTCGCCGTGCGGCTCCGCCACACCTAAAAGCATGCCGGGTTTGTTGTGCATGAGAAAGAGTGCCACTTCCTTTATGTATCTGTAAAAGGTGCGTTCAGATACGTTGTTGCGGGCACAGAACTCCTTGCGCACGACCTTTTTTCCGCCGAGCAGCATATCGTAAAGGAGAAGTATGAGCTGAATTTTCATTTTCGTTTCCCTCAAGAAACGGCGCCGTTTTACTTTTTTCGAATTCGCAATTAAAATATACAATAAAATGCAAAAAATGCGCCCGCATGCTTAGTTGCGGGCGCGTTAAATTATGAGCGCAATCGTTAAGTTTTTCCTGTTGCGGGCACTTGCAGCTTAAAGCAGCGGCGAATTTTCAGTCCGCTGCCAACCCGAAATAAATTGCGGGGTCTACGGGCTCGTCGCCGAAAGTCAGTTCCAGATGCAGGTGCGGCCCCTCCTTATACTCCGAACCGAACGGCTCGGCAACCGTGCCTATTACCTCGCCCTTTTTCACTGTTTTCCCCTCATACATTCCCCCGGCGTAGTCTATAAATATATATTTTGTAAAAACGCCGTTGCCGTGGTCAATCCTGATATACCGTTCAAGCACTTCATCATCGTGCATTTCATAGATAACCCCGTCCTCCGCGGCAAGCACCTCCCTGCCTGCTTCTACCGAAAGGTCTATTCCGCTATGGTAGTGGTATTTATCCAGCGTTTGGTTATACCAGAACTCAAATCCCGCGGAAATCATGTAGCTCCCCTCCACGGGAAGCGAAAACGACAGCGTTTCGGGCAATGCAGGCGTGCTGCCCGAGCCCGTCCCCGTAAAGCCGCCGTTATTTTGACTATCGTCAGAGCCGCCTTCGCTAGTTTCGTTTCCGCCGTCCGACGCGGAAGGGGTTTGCCGCAACGAGGGCATGAACGCCACAAAAAGAATTAGCGCGGCGAACACTGCCGCCATAATCATCGCCGCCGCAACGATTGCTGTATTGCGGCTTTTCGGGCGGCAGATACTCATGGTTGCGGAAGGCTGAAAATTTGAAGGCTGCGCAGGCGCGGGCGGGCGCGGACAGGCTTCCGCCGCAGGCGATTTAACCTCGGCACCATATTCCGTGCATAAGTCGGTGGGCGATACGCCGAACAGCTCTGAAAGCGAGCCGAGCATACCGAGCGACGATACTCCGCCCGACTCCCACTTGCTCACCGTCTGGGAGGAGACGAAGAGCTTTTTGCCCATCTCCGCCTGCGTCCAGCCGTTGTTTACGCGCAGCGCTTTTATGTTGCGCCCGAGCGTTTCGGGGCTGAAATTTTCGGGAGGGAGCATGCCTCCCCGCCTTTCGCAGGCAATGCAATCTTCGAGGCTTAATTGCAGGATATTGCACAGCCTGCACAAGTTAAAAAGCGACGGTGTGCCCTTATCGTTCTCCCACTTGCTTAAAACCGGCGGAACGATATTCAGCTTTTCTGCTAACTGCTCCTGCGTAAATCCCTTTTCCCTGCGTATATATCTTATAAACGCGCCAAAACTCTGCATCGCTCTGTCCCCGTTAAAGTAAATTACACCGCCATTATAGCACAAACGCGCATATATTTGCAATACCTTTATGTAACGGCGGCGCTCCGCCGCAAATGCAACGCTTCGGTAAAATTTTTCGGCTTTTCCATATTCTTTGAGTAATTTCTGAATAAATGAATGTCGGCAAAAAACGGGGACGGATTAAAATCCGTCCCCGCCGCGATTTGCGTTAAATTTTGTTCAGACGCCAAGACCGAGATAGTTTCCGTCTTCATCGAACAGATACGTGCCGGTGTTGAGTTCCTTCCAGGCGCCGCTGTCCACCTTGTAGCGCGCCCTGCCGAGCCAGTATTTATCAGCTCCGCCGGTGCTGCCCTCCGCCGTTATCGTTTTGCCCATATCCAAATCGGCAATCGAAGTACGGCTGACGAGGGTCATATCGGTATAAGACTCAAAATACTCGTCGGACGAATACAACTCGACTATGACCTGCACGGTAGCCGGGAATATCGTTATGGCATTCTTCACCGTCACCCACACTTTGCCGTCGCCGCCGTTCAACGCAATCGACAGAGAGGTATATATCCCCCTTGCGCCGTCACTTTCTTCGTGCGGGACGACTGTCTGTTCAGGTTCGGCGGCAGCGCTCTCGGCGTCAACTCTCAACGTAACGGCGGTAAACGCCGAAATGAGAATGGCGATGGCGGCCATCACGATAAGGACAACTGATTTTAATTTTACTTTCATATGCAACCTCCGGCAAATTTATATTATTATCCCCGATAACCTTACGGCCACGGGCTATTGATGACTTACCGAAAAATTATTTGTTTTTTCGGAAATACAAAAGAAAACATATTGTTCCCGCCGCAACAAACAAAACGGTAATTATAACGGCGCAGATAAAATGCCACAAATCTATGCCGTAAGTGTTCTGAATGCCGATTCCCGTACTCAATGAAAATACGGTAAAACCGAGCACAACGCAAACCGCAGCGCCGATAAATCCGAGCACGGCAAATACTATGGCCAGCCCTAAATATATTTTATTCCCCTTGCGCCGCCCGCAGTCCTCAGCGACAGCCGCTTCCTCAATCTGCAAATCTGAGGTTTTATCGACAAAGTAGCTGCTGTCGACGGCGAAAAAGCTGCTCAGCGACCTTATATTTTCGATATTGGGCGACATGACGTCGGCTTCCCACTTCGAAATAGTCTGCCTTGCAACTCCAACCGCGACCCCGAGCTGTTCCTGGGTTATCTCCCTGTCCTTCCTCAGTTTCTTTATTTTTTCACCAAGCGTAATCATCCTGCCCGTTCTCCGATTTGGTTTACAGCACATATTTTATCACACCCGCAATTTAATTGCAAGTACAGCAGACATAAAAAAAGGAGCCGCATGCCGGCTCCTTTTTTTACGTATCGGTTTTCTGTCTTGTTTTTCTGACCATAACCTCGTGCATTACAATCATTATCACCAGGAAAAATGAAATATAGATTGGCAATATATTGGGGTTAATTGCGTCGGCAAGCACTCCGAACAGCGGCGAGGCAAGACCTCCGATATAGGCGAACGCCATCTGCATTCCTATCATTGCCTGCGAATTTTCCACGCCGAAAAGGGACGGCGTGGAGTGAATTATGCTCGGATACACGGGCGCGCAGCCGAGCCCCAGAATTATAAATCCGGCTATCGTAAGACCGTCGACGGAAGGCACCGAAATGAGCACTACACCCGCACATATTATCGAATAACCGACCCTTATGAGAGTTCTGTCGGAGAATCTGAAAGTGAGAAATCCGTTTAACCCTCTGCCGACGGTTATGCCGATGAAGAAAAGGCTGGCAAACATCGCCGCCCTCTCCTCCGAAAAGGCGTTGTGCGACACCATATAGCTCGACGCCCACAGCGTCGAAGTCCCTTCCAGCGCGCAATAACAGAAAAAGCATAAAAAGCACGCCGCCGCGCCCTTTATTTTGAACACCTGCTTCAAAGGCAGCGGCTTTGGCCTGCTCCTCCCCTTCTCCTGCGGAACGGCGGCTTCGCCGAATATTTTGCTTTCCCCCTTCCACAGCGGCAGGCTGATAAAGATTATTGCGGTGAGCGCAATCTGCACGACTGCGACGATGAAATAGCCCTGATTCCACCCCTCCCCGCCGGAGAGGGCGTAGCTCATTATGTAAGGACTTATCGAAGCGCCCACGCCCCACATGCAGTGCAGCCAGCTCATGTGGCGGCTCTTTAAATGCAGGGCGACGTAGTTGTTGAGCGCCGCGTCAACCCCTCCCGCGCCCAATCCGTATGGCACGGCAAAAACCACGAGCATCCAGAACTGCGTACTCAGCGAAAAAGCGAACAGCGCCAGCGCGGTCATACCCGTACTTACGGCCGTCACCGGTCCCGCGCCGAACCGCTTTGTAAGCCTGTCGCTCATAAGGCTCGAAACTATCGTTCCGAGCCCTATGGTTATAGATATGATGCTTGCAAAGCTGTCGGGCGAGTTGAATTCCACGCGCATTACGGGCCACGCCGAGCCGAGCAGCGAATCGGGCAGTCCGAGGCTTATAAAACTTAAATAAATTACAGCGACGAGAAGAGCAAACACACGGCCACCTTTTTAAGGAACTTAAAAATCACGCAAAAAGTATAGCCGATACCCTTTCAAAGGTCAAGAAAATCTTTGCAGTAATTTTTATCCCTGAAAAGTTCGGGAAGATTTAACATTTCCTTATCGTTTACAGCATGCTTGTTTCAGGATTAAACGAACCCGCCTCCGCAAAACATTCAGCTCCACGAAGTGAAAGTACACATTACGCCGTTCTTTTTGCAGAGTTCAAAAAATCCCTGTCCTTCATCTGCCCGCCGAAAAAATTTTGCAAACCTTCAAGCAGATTACCCGTTTCTAAAACCTGCAATAATTTTTGGGTATTCTCCGAATCGAACATATAAAAGGTTTCGTGCTCGCTGTCGCCAAACATCGACTCCGCCAGCTCGCAAAAATCGTGCGCCTCGAGTTTGAGTTCCCCGTCGCTTAAATATGCGGTGAGGCGGAACCAGTTGCCGTCTTCGCGCTTTATGTCATATAAAGTTACGCTGTTTTGCATAAGAAAACTCCTTCCGATTTTTAACAGGGCAACCGCAAAAAATTGCGGTTGCCCTGTGCTTTGATTAATTTAACGCGCCGATTAAATATCGCCAAGGGGGCAATGAGCTGCCGCCATATACCTTACCCGAGGAAATTCCACTCCCGGGCAGATTCCACCGCCTGGGAAGATATAATATTATTTCCGTTGCCAAGCGCGCGTATGCGTATCCTCAGCGTGTGTCCGTTATACACATCGGGAGATATGTCGTAATAGGATACGTTGTACACCGTTGCAAGCTCCTCATACGCACCCCCGTCAAGGGAATATTCGATGGTATAGCCCTGCGCACTTGAAACAGCCGTCCAGGTGAGTCTTCCGTCCTGGCTGAGGCTGATACTGTCGGAATTGGGGTGCGGGAGCAACCTTATGGTGTGCCCGCTGTCCCCGCCCTGGGACTGCGAATCGATATAGTAAACACCCTCTTCGTCGAACGCGCCGCCGAGCGCATAAACGCGTATCGCAAATGCACCCTCGCTTCCGGGCACATGCGAACAAGTGAGTTCCGCGGGGGTATACGTTACGCCGCCTATCGTATACGAATAACCTGTGGCGTACTGCGAGGGTTTGGTGATTGTTACCACTATTTCACCGTCCTCGGTATAAGCCTCTTCGCTGTATTCAAACGAGAAGTCGGGCGTGGTGAGCATTTTTACTTCCTGCGATATTTCAAACGCGTCGGAATTTATCGTGGTGTAACCGTTATCGCCGACCGCTATCACCTGCACGCTGTACGGTTTGAGTTCGGATATGGTATTGAACGTAGGCGTAAATCTGTATGTCTTGCCGGACTCGTGGTCCTCGTTGAATACCTGCTCGCCATCTATGTAAACGACATACGACGAAGCGCCGACTACGGCATTCCACACGTACTGTCCGTTTTCACGCCTAACTTCGGGCACGGCGAGTTTGTTTATCGTTACCACACGCTCCGACACGTCGGAATTTATGCAAGTTACGCCGTCGCCTATGGCCTTAACGCTGAACGAATACTGCGCGCCGCTTGCAAGATACGATATGTTCATCGACGTGCCGTCTTTAGCGCCGTTATACGCAGTACCGTTTGCCGCATAAACCTCATAGGTGGGCGAATATTCCACAAGGTTGAGGTTGGTGGGCGCATTCCATAATAGCTGCGTGTTAGTGAAAGGACGGTCGCCGAAAGTAGGAGCCGAGAGCTTTATGAACGTAGCCGTCTGGCTGTATTCCGACGACATGTAATATGTAGTTCCGAGTGTATCGTAGTAATTTGCCGAAGCCATCATCGAAACGGTGGTACCCTGTTCGGAAATGCGCTGGTTGAGGTTGCCGAGCTCGTCTGCCGCCAGGGCGTTTCCGTCGTTATCGAATATTACATAATAGCCGGTGGCATAGTTTACGGAATTATATGCGAGCATACCCTCCGAATTGCCCTGGGTGCCTATGCGGATATTTGTGGGCGCCGCAAGACGGTATACGTTTATCGGGGTTGAATAGTTGGAGGCGAGTATCTCTGCGCCGTTGCCCCTTGCACATACGCGCACGTTATAGCTGCCCGCGCGCAGCACCGTTCCCAAATCGTAGGAAGTCTGGTCGCTGCTGTATATTGCGCCGCCGACGTCTACGCTGTATCCGTCGCTGCCCGCAATGGAGCCGTAGGAATATACATAGCCGCTCATCGAAGGGCTTGCGGGGGTGGGCAATACCGTAACGCTGAAGGGAAGCGCCTCCGACGACAGAGTATCAAGTCTTATCGTCCTTACCCCTCCCACCGAAGTTTCGCCGCCGCGCGCACGAACGGTGTAGTCAATGGTCTGCTGCGCCGTTATGCTGTCGTCGACTATTTCCGTTTCTGTAAACTGGTTGGTATTAACCGTGCGATCGTCGCGCCCGTCGCGCGAGATTATGTATGCCGTAGCACCGGTCACATTGTTAAAGGTAACGGTAAATCCCGAAAGCGACGAAGGGTCGCTGGTGATAAAGTTTTCGGAAACGCGCGTGGGCGCGGGAAGGCGTTCTATGTTGATTGGAGCGGAATACATCGAATCGTAGATGCCCGTACTCGTAACGCTGGCGGTAGCCTTTACCTGCACGGTATAGGTGCCTTCGTCGAGATATGCCTCGCGGAACGCCCTCTCTGTTTCGCCGTAAGTGGTTTCGTTCGAGGTGCCGTCGGGGCGGACTATCTTAACCGTATATCCCGCCGCGCCCGACACGGCGTTCCAATACACGTTTGCATTTGCCTCGCCGTCGGACGCAAGGTTACTGTTCCACTGAAGCACGGGCGATTCTAAAAGCAGTACGCTCTTGGAAGCAGACCATTCCGAAAAGAAGGTAGTATCTTCGCAGTAGGGCATAATCTGCACTTCCATCGACCTGCCTGCCGCAAGGCCGTCGTACGAAGCCTCTGTAACGGTGGCAACGGGCGTGCTGTTGAGCCTTATGCTGTATCCGTCGGCGCCCGCAACGGCGTCCCAACGAAGGATGCCGTCCTGTACATATACGTTCGTCACGGTGGCGAGGAAACGGAATGCCTTGGCATCCGACTCCTGCCCGTCTATGGTCGTGCCGTTATTGCCGAGAGGCTTTATATTAACCTCGAAATCTGTCTGCATAGCATCGTATGCGTATTCGGTTGAAGTGCATTCGGGCTCGACGACGTTGCCGTTGATGCGAACCTCGTAAGCCGAAGCTCCTGAAACATATTTCCACTTTATAACGCCGTCGGAATAGGTGATATCGTCGGCGGCAACCGTTTCGAGCAGCGTTATGGTTTTAACGTCGCTCCACTGCGAATAATAGGAATTGTTGCCCGATACTATGGGGCGAACCTGAATGCTGTGCCTGCCGGGCTCCAGTCCGCTGAACGACGGGGTCGTAAGCGGAACGGGCTGTTCTTCGCCGTCTATCCTGATTAGATAAGCTGTTGCGTTTGCTACTGCATCCCAGCTCAGCTCTCCTCCCTCCGCAACATTGATTTCAGCAACGGGAGCGAGTTCGGCAAAGCTCATCACCGCGGGAGACGACTCTTCATACTGTCCGCTCGAAGAGCCGGCCGTAACCGTTGCGGTAAATTCGCCCGAATCGGGCGCAATGAACGAATAACTCGGAAGTGTAACCGTGTATTCGCTGCCGCCGTTTATGCTTACGGTGTAGCGGTCGGCATTTTCTACTGCGTCCCACCTTAGAGTAGTGCCGTCGTAAGTAAGGTTTGTCGGCGCAGAAAGAGTGGTGTTGCCAAGTCCTGTGCACGCCGCCCCGACGAGAGCCAGAACGGAAATGACAAGCCCTGCCAGAAAGGCAATAAATAACTTTCTTTTCATATTATACTCCTTTTTATTTTTTCCCGTTTTATTATCAGCGCAAAAACGCATCAAATTCTTTTAGCTGAGCGAAATATTTTCGAGTTTGCCGCATATTTCGCCGCCGTCGGTGCCGGTATAAACGACGCTGCCGGTGGAAGAATAATCTATTATGTACGAGGAACTATCGTCGGAATAAGCATGACCGAACAAGCCGCCGACATATGATTGACCCGTTATATCGCCGCTGTTTGTAAGCCTTGTAGCTGAAAGCTTAAACAGCGATGTATGATATCCGTTGTGCGACGAATTCAGATAACCATAGCCAAGTATGCCGCCCACTTTATTGTTTCCCGTTATATCACCGCTGTTTTCTATAGCAGTGAACGTAACCGTCGCGTTGAAATCGTTATACCCGACTGAAACATTGCCGTAAATATAACCTATAATGCCGCCGACATAGTCCGCTCCCGTAACAGCGCCGCTGTTTTTTATGTTGGTAAACGTTATGCTGCCGCTGTATTCTGCATAGCCCGATACGCCGCCTACCGCATTAGATGTTAAAGCCGTTATCGTACCGGTGTTGGAGCAGTTTGTGAATGCACCGTTTGCATAGCCCGCTATGCCGCCTATCCTTGCGCCGCTTCCAGAATAGGTTATATCCGATGCGTTATGGCAGTTTTCAAAAGAATATCCGAAGCCCGCATAGCCGCCTACGTATGCATACTGCACGTCGCTTTCAATCACATAGCCCGTTGCGGTTACGCTTGTTCCTGCATTACTGCAATCGGTGAGTTTTATGTTCTCAATCTTACCGGCAAGCCCGCCAACATAATATTCTGCCGACACCGCGCCCGAAGAACTGCCTTCAGTTACGGTGGAAGAACTATCGTCGGAATAAACATGGCCGAACAAGCCGCCGACGTAAGATTGACCCGTTATATCGCCGCTGTTTGTGAGCCTTGTCGCTGAAAGCTTAAACAGCGATGTATGATATCCGCTGTGCGTCGAATTCAGATAGCCATAACCAAGTATGCCGCCCACTTTATTGTTTCCCGTTATCTCGCCGCTGTTTTCTATAGCAGTGAACGTAACCGTCGCGTTGAAATCTTTATATCCGACTGAAACATTGCCGTAAATACAGCCTATTACGCCGCCTACATAGTCTGCTCCCGTAACGGCGCCGCTGTTTTTGAAATTGCCGAGCGTAAAGTTACCGCTGACGGATATGCTGCCGGCAACACCGCCCACGTAAGACGAACGGGGCGCATATACCGCGGCACGGTTTTCGCTTCCGCTGAAATTGTTGATATTGTATGAGTAGCCGGCAATGCCTCCCACTCTGCCGCCGCGGTTATCGTAGGAAATATCGACTGTGTTTACGCTGTTTATTACGCCACCCGCCGACCCGGCATAGCCGCCGAGATATACATAGGGCACGTCGCTCTCCAGCCTGTAACTTGTTGCTGTTACCGAAGAGCCTGCATTGTCGCACCCGTCTAGAACGATATTTTCAGCCTGACCTGCAATACCGCCGACTATAAACCCTGCGGAGATTGCTGCCGAGGAGGAACTGTTTGCGATGACCGAACTATAATCGGTTGCGCCCGCAAATCCTACTATGCCGCCCGCATAAGAATTTTCGGCAGTGACGTCGCCCGTGTTTACCGCGCCCGACAAGCTTATATATCTGAATTTAAGATAGCCTGCAATGCCGCCGACGCTGTCGTAGCCCGATATATCGCCGCTATTTACGGTATCGCCCGCAACGGTAAACCTATACGAAGCGGCTTCCGCCTTACCGAAAAGTCCGCCGACGTTGTTTGAGCCCGACACGGCGCCGCTGTTTTTGTAGCCGCCGTTCATCGTATAATCAGAGCTGAATTCTATAAGGCCGAATATGCCGCCGACGTTGTCGCCGCCCGTAACTGCGCCGCTGTTTTCAAGCAGAGCCGACGTGGAGTTTACGTTTGCCGCCCAGCGTCCCGCAATGCCGCCCGTACTTCCGTTTTTACCGGTCACCGTGCCGGTATTTTTGCAGTCGGCGATGTGCACGTTGAGTTCTGCAAAGCCTGCAAGTCCGCCCACGCGGTAGTTGCCGGCAATGTCGCCGTGGTTCTGCGTTTCTGATATGGTTCCGTTGGAGAACGTACCTGCAATGCCGCCGGTGGCGCCTGTATCCGATGTGGAATTTGTGGTGACTGCCGCATAGTTTACACAATTTTCCACCGTGCCGCCGCTTATCGTGGCGGCAAGCGCGCCCGCCGTGGCGTTTACGCCCGTCACAAGGCAGCTGTCTTCCACAGTAACGCCCGTGAGAGTGCCCGTGAGCGTTACGCACACAACGCCGAGCGACACAGACTCGTATGCAGTTGAAGTTACCGTTACATCATTAAAAGTTATGTTTGAAAGCGTGCCGCTCACCGTGGTGAAGAAGGCAAGATTTTCGGTCGCATTGGAAGTAAGTTCTACTCCGCTTATCGTAAATCCGCCGCCGTTTAAACTTGCCGCAAGCGCAATGGGAGTCCACTCCCTGCCCGAAAGGTCGATATCGGCCGTGAGAATAAAGCTCTCCTGCGCGATATTGTTTTCGAGCAGCCACAGGTCGTCGGCGGAATTTATCTCAACCACGGGCAGATTTGTATATGTAACGCTGCCCGAGCCGACGTATTTTCCGCCGCCGTTTTCATTTACTATTTCACCCCTCGAAACACAACCGTCTATAGTAATCTGTTTGGTAGCCTGACCGACAATTCCGCCGCAATACTGTGTTGTGCCCGAAATATCGCCGTAGTTTGTACAGTCGGACAAGGTTGCCGTTATGGCGATATAGCCGATAAGCCCGCCGACATGAGGGCCGGAGACAGAACCGTAATTTATATTTCCGCTGAACTCATTCAGCGTAGTCCCGATATTGGCAACGCCGAGTATGCCGCCGGTCGTACCTCCTCCCGAAACGCCCGTACCGGAAATTGACGCATAATTTGCACAGTCGGTTATGCTGCATGAACCTATTAAATCGCCGATAAGCCCGCCGATATTAACCGCGCCGCGGCTTATTATCCGGCCGCTGAGCGCAACATTTTTAACTGCGCCGTTGCTCAGTCTCTGCGCCAAAGCGCCCACGTTGATTATCGACGAGCCGGTATAGTCGACGGCGATATCAACCTCAAGCTGCAGGTCGTGCGCGCCGCCATACAGAGTGGCAAACAGCGAATCGTTGAGCCCCGCTATGCCGTACCCGTCGCCGATGAGGGTACCGTTGAAATCGAACGGCGTCCAATCAACGCCCGAGAGGTCGATATCGGCAGTCAGGCGTGCCTCCGTGCCCGCCGCCGAACCGTTGAGCGCGGCGAGCTCCTCCGCCGTCGAAACTGTTTTAAAATAGTTGCCGTACTTTATATTGCCCATATCGGACAATCTGTCCCACTCGATTATAAAGTAGTTTGCCTTGGTGTTATAATCGTCGTCCCAATAACCGTCGGTTCTCAGCGTGTTGTGGTCCTGGTTGCCGCTGCCGTTGTTGGGTTCGCCGCTTGCCCAGTGTGTGTAGCTGAACGCGTCGCCGAATACCCACTGCCAGTTGCCCTCCTCCGCCTCGTCAGAACCGCCGAGGTAGAACGTGCTGTTGTAACCCTTATATTTATTTACCGAATAGAGGAAAGTGTTTTCGTGTTCGTTTGCAACGGTTGCAAGATATCCGCCGAGATATTCGGCATACTTTTCGGCGTCCGTCCAGAGCTTCGCCTCGGTTACGAACGCGTAGTAATGGTTGCCGTAACTGTAAATCTCGAGCGTTATCTCTTCGCCGTCGATATCGGTGAAAGTGCGCGTGTCGGGCACGATTACCGACCTTATATTATCCCATTCGCAAACAACGTAATTACCCCTTTTGTCGCCGCTGTCGTTCCAGCCGTAGTTAGGGTACGAGCCGTAAAATTCGAGGAAATCCTCGCTGCCGCCGCTCGGCTCCTTTCCTCCCCAGAACGTATAGCCGAACGTCTCCCCGGTAACCCACTGCCATTTGCCCTCTTCAGCCTCGTCGGAAGCGCCCAGCCAATAGTTGTAGTTGCCGGGGTCCTCGGCAGAGAGCGTTATTGCTACGGCATTCTGCTCGCCCTCGGTTGTGATAGTGGCAAGATGACCGCCTAAAAATTCGCAGTACGCCTCCGCGTCATGCCAGCCCGACGCCTTGTATTTTATCGCCGCGTAGTAGTGCCCGTTGTACGAATATACGTTAAAGCCGAGTTTTTCGCTGAGCTCTTCGTTTTTGGGCAGAGTATATCTCACCTCTACGGTCACGTCGGCGGAGGGTGCCGTAAGCAAGAACGAACTGCCCTCTCCTACCTTTACGCCGTCGATATAGAACTCGGTGTCGTATCCGCCGAGCGCCATGGGACGGCTTACCGTTACACTGTCGCCCTCGAGCGCCGTTCCGAGCACTGTAACCACGTCATCTCCGCCTATTACGGAATATGACACCGAAACGGTTATGTAGTGGCGGTATTTTGCATAAACGTCGAGCGTTTCGTAAGTATAGTTCCATTCTCCGAGGCCGTTGCCCTCTTCATCGGTGAGCGCAACTTCCTCCCCGTCTATCACTGCATACCAGCATACAAACACCTTATCGTCCTGCTCTTCGGGCGGAGTTATCGAATATCTGCTGCCGAACTTTATCTCCAGCACTTCATACGACAAATCGTCGTTGTAACAATAGAGCTCGGTATAGTCGTGCCATTTGGGATAGAGTCTGGTTATGCCGTATGTGCCGTACGTTATCTCGTAAACAGGCTCGTCGGAAAGGTCTTCGTTTTTGCACCAGCCCATAAACGCCGCGCCGTTCCTGTCTTCAAGCACGGGCAGCAAAAATCCTTCACTCTCGACGTTATAGGTGTATCTGTCGTAAACGGTATCGTCAACTATGAGCTCGAGCGTATAATTTATCGGGTCAGACCACCTTGCGTAGTAATCGGTTATGTTGCCGTACGATATGGCGTATACCGGATTTCCCGAAAAGAGCGGGCTGGGATACCAGCCGAGGAATTCATAGCCTCCGCGTTCGGGCTCATCGTCGTAGTACTCGCCGCGGAATATAACTATATCTTCTGTATCATCATCCGTAACGTGCAACGTTACCGTGCAATATTCCCGCCATATCGCATAAAGCGTTATATCGGAAGTGATTGCGCCCGTGTACTCTATGCCGCCCGCGGCGTATGAGCTCCAGCCGGAAATCATCCTGCCGTCCTCTTCCTTTACGGGCGTTTCGAGCTCGGAAAAATCAATGCCGTAATCAACCTGCATTTTCACGGGCGAGGTCACGCCGCCGTCGTTGAAATCGAACGTAACTTCCAGCTTGCGCACGCCGAATTGGGCATAGAGAGAAATCTCCGCCGTATTTTCGTCTTTGAATTTATAAAATTTGTCGTTCAGCCTGTCGAAACCCGTAAGAGGCTTTCCTTCGCCGTCAGTTACCGCGTTGCCGTATGTTAAACCGCCGTTCTCTCCTGCCGTGAAGCCGTCGTACCAGCCGAGGAAGTTCTTGCCTTCAAGCTGCGGCACGGGCATCTGGCTCACATTCGAGTTATATACGGCAGAGTCCGTGTCGTAGAGGGAAGTTTCGCCGTTTTCATCAACCAGATAATACGAAATGTCGCAGTCGACATAGTTCCAGTACCCGTAGAGAGACATAGCCCTGTCAATAATAGTACCGGGCACCTGGTTGCCGTTTGAATCGAAGTAGCGCACGCCGTCGCTGTTATACAGCCCCAAAAACTCGTTGCCGTATTTTGCCTGCGGCACGCGCACAGTGTTGCCTTCGGGACTGGACTGCAAAACCGAAACAGTATAGTCGTAGCCACCGCTGACGTCGTTGACGTCCTCAAACACGTCGAGATACCATTTAGGTTCCGAATGCCCCGACGACGTATCGCATGCCGACAGCGTTACTGCAAACGCCGCCGCAAACAGCACAAACGCAAAACATAAAACAATGTTTTTTAAAACCCTGAATTTTTTCATAACGCCTCCTGCTTTCTCACGACCAAACTTCCCGAAGCACGGTTACGTTCGTCCTTTTTTCCGCTTTGAAAAAATGCGCGCGAAATATTCTAATCAATGAACAATATAATATTTGAATACATAAATGATTTTGTCAATAATTGCAACAAATGGAAAGCAGTCCTAAAATTTACAAAATTACTTGCAGTTTGCATTATGGTTTGTTATAATACTAATATATAAGAGTACATTGATTAGAATAATTTATGAACTTTTTGCCTATAGCAGTTTTCCAAGCCTGTTCATCATATTAGCTTTGTGCTCCATGAGGGAATGAGCGTAACGGTTGAGTGTTACCGTGGGATTTTTGTGCCCCAGTATTTCCGACAGAGTTTTTACGTCCATGCCGCACTCGAGGGCGCGCGTCGCAAAGGTGTGCCGCAAAGCGTGAAAACATCTGTGAGGTATTTTAAGTTTTTTGAGAAGCAGTTCAAAGCTTCGCTGGTAGGAACGAACCGACACTGCGCGCCCGTTCGCCGATACCACGAAAGGCGAACTGCTCTTTTTCTTTACGTCTTTCAGCACGGGCAGCAACTGTTTAGGCAACGGAATCTCCCGACGGGACGCGGGAGTTTTCGGTTCATCTATAACAAGCCCGCCCCTCCCGTCGTGGCAGGACTTTGAAACCGAGAGAACACCTTTTGCAAAATCGATGTCGTCCCATTGCAGAGCGATGAGCTCGCCTATGCGCAGTCCGCTGTACAAACAAAGGATAATGCCGTACAGTTTATCTTTTTTCCCATTCAAAATCGCTTGCTCTATCTGTTTCTGCTCGGCGAGGGTAAAACACTTCACGGGCTTCTCTTTCAGTTTCGGGCGTTTGAGTTTATCCGCCGTGTATTC
>DVFR01000017.1 GCA_018713165.1 Candidatus Coproplasma stercoravium
GCAAACGCATATGTCAAAGCGTTTGCGGTGACCGTGCGAGCGAAGTGCTGCTCTGCCGAGGTTCCCGAAGGGAAACGGCAGATGCGGTAGGCAATAACCTTATTGCCGCCAAGACACCCTGCTTGCGCACGCGATTCATTTTAAAAAATAATTGTCATTTCGAGCGGAGCGAAGCGTAGTCGAGAAATCTATTCCTTAGTATGGCTCCCTTGTGTAAAGGGAGCTGGCGGCGAAGCCGACTGAGGGATTGTGCCGCTATCATAAATGATATTTTGGCTTTCGTGAGGAGTTCTAATATGAATGTTTTGGTAATAGGCAACGGCGGAAGGGAGCACGCAATCCTTCTCGCTTTAAAAAAGAGTCCTAAGGTAAATAAGTTATACTGCATGAAGGGCAACGCGGGCACTGCGGAAATTGCCGAAAACGTAGACGTCGACTATATGAATATCCCCGCCGTGGTGGAGTATGCAAAAGCTCACCCCGAGATAGACTACTACGTCGTCGCTCCCGACGACCCTCTCGCGATAGGTCTCGTCGACGCGCTCGAGGATATCGGCAAGCGCTGCTTCGGCCCGCGCAAAAACGCGGCGATAATCGAGGCGAGCAAGGCCTTTTCGAAAAATCTCATGAAAAAGTACGGCATACCCACCGCCGAATCGGAGATTTTCGACGACTACGAAAGCGCCCTTTCATACATAAGGGAAAAGGGCGCGCCCATAGTTTTAAAGGCCGACGGGCTTGCTCTCGGCAAGGGCGTGCTCGTTTGCAACACTCTCAAAGATGCGGAAGAGGGCTTAAAAAGCATAATGCTCGACAAGGCGTTCGGCTCTGCCGGCAACAAAATAGTGATAGAGGAGTGCATGCGCGGGCTTAAATACACCCCCGGCGAAGAAGTTTCCGTGCTCTCCTTTACCGACGGCAAAACTATCGTTCCGATGATAACCTCATGCGACCACAAGCGCGCGCAGGACGGCGACAAGGGTCTCAACACGGGCGGCATGGGCACGTTCTCTCCCTGCCCCTTCTGGACGAAGGAGCTCGAAGAGGAGGTCATGAACAAAATCATGATTCCAACCATGAACGCCATGAACGCCGAGGGCAGAACGTTCAAGGGCTGCCTCTACTTCGGGCTTATGCGCACCGACAAGGGCATGAGGGTGGTGGAATACAACTCCCGCTTCGGCGACCCCGAAACGCAGGTCGTTCTTCCTATGTTAAAAACCGACCTTATCGATATATTCGAGGCGGTAACCGACGGCAGGCTCTCCGATATAAAGATTGAGTGGGACGACGGCGCCTGCGTGTGCGTCGTTCTCGCCTCGGGCGGCTATCCCTCGCACTACGAAAAGGGCAAGGAGATTACCATAGGCGATATCGGCGACTGCCAGATTGTTCACGCGGGCACGGCAATAAAAGACGGCAAACTTGTTACAAACGGCGGCAGGGTGTTGGGCGTCGTCGCCAAAGGAAAAACTATAGACGAGGCGCGCGGCAAGGCGTATAATGCGGTCAATAACATAAGCTGGGACGGCATGACCTACCGCCACGATATAGGCATAAAATACCGCGAAGGGTAAACGTACATGAAAGAATATAAAGTCGACGTTTTCGACACAGGCTTCAAAACCAAAAAATCTTTTGAAGAGGCGTTCCAGAATCTCATAGACGAGCGCGTGTCGCAGGGCTACGTTCTTCATTCGTTCAGCACCACTTTTGAAGCCTGCACCGCAGTATTCGAACGCGAAAAAAAGAAAGACTGAGTTGCTTTCGGAGATAATATGATATACAGAATTTTCGTTGAAAAGAAGGATAATTTACAGGCAAAAAAGGTTCTCGAAGAGGCTAAGAGCCTGCTCGGGATAAAGGATATCGCCGACGTGCGCGCGCTTATCCGCTACGACGTGGAGGGCATGAGCGAAAGGGAGCTCGAAGAGGCTATCCCCGGCGTATTTTCCGAGCCTCCCGTAGACAACGTTTACAGGGAAACGGTTGAGTTCGGCAAAGATTACTCGGTGTTTGCCATAGCCTACCTCACCGGTCAGTACGACCAGCGTGCCGACAGCGCCGCCCAGTGCGTTCAGCTTTTAACGCAGAAGGAGCGCCCCCTCATCAAGTGCGCGCGCGTGTACGCCGTAAAGGGCGCCACGGCGGAAGAGGTCGAAAAGCTTAAAAAACACCTCATAAATCCCGTCGAGAGCGAAGAAGTAGGGCTTGAAAAGCCAGCAACCCTCGTGCACGAGCACGTGGAGGCGCCCGACGTCGAAACGGTTGAGGGCTTCACCGCCATGAGCGACGAGCAGATTGCCGTATACCACAAAAAGATGGGCTTTGCCATGTCGGTCGAAGACCTCGTTTTCGTGCGCGACTATTTTTCTTCCGAAAAGCGCGACCCGACCGAAACCGAGCTCAAAGTTATCGATACATACTGGTCTGACCACTGCCGCCACACGACTTTCGCGACGGAGATAACCGACGTGGAGATAAAGGGCGGCAACCCCCGCGTGAAGGAGGCGTACGCCCTCTACAACGACCTTTTCAACGAACTCTATAAGGGCAGGACGGATAAATATCCCTGCCTCATGGACATTGCGACGATAGGCGCAAAAAAGCTTAAAAAGGACGGCAGGCTAAACAACCTCGACGAATCGGAGGAGATTAACGCCTGCTCGATAAACGTCGACGTCGAGCTCGACGGCAAGCCCGAAAAATATACCGTGATGTTCAAAAACGAAACGCACAACCACCCCACGGAGATAGAGCCTTTCGGCGGCGCGGCGACCTGCCTCGGCGGCGCCATACGCGACCCTCTATCGGGGCGCACCTACGTTTTGCAGTCTATGCGCATAACGGGCGCGGCAGACCCCACCGAGCCTCTCGAAAATACTCTGCCCGGCAAGCTTCCCCAGCGCGTGATAACCACGACGGCCGCGGCTGGTTTTTCGTCGTACGGCAACCAGATAGGACTTGCAACGGGTCAGGTAGACGAGGTGTATCACCCCGGATATAAGGCGAAGAGGCTTGAAACTGGCTTCGTAGTTGCGGGCGCCAAATCGGATATGATTTACCGCGAACGCCCCAAGGACGGCGACGTTATAATACTTTTAGGCGGCGAAACGGGCCGCGACGGCTGCGGCGGAGCCACGGGTTCCTCCAAGGCGCACGACAAAAAGTCCGTCCAGACCTGCGGCGCGGAGGTTCAGAAGGGTAACGCCCTCACCGAGCGCAAATTGCAGCGCCTGTTTTTAAATAAAGATGCCACCCGCAAGATAAAAAAGTGCAACGACTTCGGCGCGGGCGGCGTATCCGTCGCCATCGGCGAACTCTCCGACGGCGTTGAAATCCAGCTCGACCTCGTTCCCAAAAAGTACGAAGGGCTTTCGGGCACGGAGCTCGCCATCTCCGAATCGCAGGAGCGCATGGCGGTGGTAGTGGCAAAGGAGGACGCGGAAGCCTTTATAAAGCTCGCCGCAGCCGAAAACCTTGCCGCAACACCCGTCGCCAAAGTCACTTCCGACAGGCGCATGAAAATGTTCCACCGCGGCAGGGCAATCGTCGATATCTCGCGCGATTTCCTCGATACCAACGGCGTAAAACAGCGCATTCCCGCCGAGATTGACGAAAATCCCACACACTTCTTCGATAAAAAGCCGTGCGCAAACTTCAAAGAGGAGCTTTGCCGCACGCTCTCCGACCTCAACGTCTGCTCCAAGAAGGGTCTTTCGGAAACTTTCGATTCGACCATCGGCGCAAAGTCGGTATATATGCCCTTCGGCGGCAAAAACCAGCTCACTCCCGTAACCGCAATGGCGGCGAAGATTGTCGGCGGCGAAACGGACGACTGCACCTTATCGGCATACGGCTATAATCCCAATTTAACGTCGTCGTCGCCTTTCACGGGCGCTATCTATTCGATAGTTACATCCGTAGCAAAGGTAGTGGCGGCGGGCGCGGACATGAACGATATCCGCCTCACGCTTCAGGAGTTCTTCATGCGCCTGCGCGACGATAAAAAGCGCTGGGGCGTTCCCCTTTCGGCGCTTCTGGGCGCGCTGTACGCGCAGATAAATTTAGGGCTTGCGGCAATCGGCGGCAAAGACTCGATGAGCGGCTCGTTCGAGGATATCGACGTGCCTCCCACGCTCATATCCTTTGCGCTCGCCCCCGCAAAGGCTTCCCGTCTCATAACCAACGTTCCCGAACGCGCGGGCGAAAAAATGTGGCTCCTTCCCATGAAGAAGGATGCAAATTCCGTGCCCGATTTCGGGTACCTCAAAAAGCTGTATGCAGCCGTTCATTCGGGCATATGTGCGGGTGTAATCAAACATGCAACCGTAATAGAACAGGGCGGCATCGCCTCCGCCGCGGCAAAATGCTGCTTCGGCAACGGGCTCGGTTTCAGCTTTGCCCTTCCCGCAGACGAGCTGTTTGAAGAGCGCTACGGCGACATAATCGTGTGCGCCGACGACGTATCTTCCCTCGGCGCCGACGCCGTATATATCGGCGAAACGGCAGAGGGCGGCTTTGTATGCGGCGGTGAAAAGGTAGGCTATTCCGAGGCGCTCGCGGCATACACCTCCAAACTCGACGGCGTGTTCCCCGCAACGGCTCCCGCCGAGGGCGACATTCCCGACTGCGACTGCAAAGAGGCGGGCAAATATTCGGGAATCGCCATAAAGGCGGCAAAACCCCGCGTGTTCATTCCCGCGTTCCCCGGCACCAACTGCGAGCTCGACACCGAGCGCAAGTTCCGCCTTGCGGGTGCCGATACCGAAATTCTGGTAATTCGCAACCGCACCCCGAAGGACATCGAAGAGAGCGTAGAGGCGATAATCAGGGCGATTGAGCGCGCGAACATAATCGCGTTCCCCGGCGGCTTCTCGGGCGGCGACGAACCCGACGGCTCGGGCAAGTTCATCGCGACGACATTCAAAAACCCCGCCGTATCCGAAAAAATTGCCGACCTTCTCGAAAACCGCGACGGGCTCATTCTCGGCATATGCAACGGCTTCCAGGCGCTCATAAAGCTCGGGCTTGTGCCCTACGGCAAGGTAAGCCCCTTAACTTCGGGCTCGCCCACGCTTACGTACAACAACATCGCCCGCCACGTTTCAACGCTCGTTGATATCCGCGTGGCCTCCGTAAAG
Organism: Candidatus Coproplasma stercoravium; assembly: GCA_018713165.1. Taxonomy (GTDB): domain Bacteria; phylum Bacillota; class Clostridia; order Christensenellales; family Borkfalkiaceae; genus Coproplasma; species Coproplasma stercoravium. Next base: position 5,145 of record DVFR01000017.1, read on the forward strand.
AGCCCCTGGCTCGCCGCGTGCAAGGTGGGAGAGGTATACACCGTTCCCGTATCCCACGGCGAGGGCAAACTTATCGCGCCCCTCTCCGAGCTTGAAAAGATGAGGAGAAACGGACAGATTGCCACCCAGTATTGCGACTGCTCGGGCAGGCCTACCATGGTAAGCCCGTATAATCCCAACGGAAGCATGTGGGCGATAGAGGGCATAACCTCGCCCGACGGCAGGGTATTCGGTAAGATGGGTCACTCCGAACGCATCGGCGAAAACCTCTATAAAAACTGCTCGGGCAATTTTGATATGCGTATCTTCGAGAGCGGCGTAAGATACTTCAAATAAGTTCACAAAAATTTAGCTCTGGCGGAGAGCTGAATTTTTCGTGAGTTTGAGAAACTAAGTTTCTCTTCGCGCGACTTGATTTAGCCCACGAAGCGTATAGTCGCGCGAATTCACTTCCAGTGAGCCGGCTTTCGCTGCAAATTGCGTCGCGCTTATCTGCGAACTAAATTCGCCTTGCGCACAGAATTATTTAAAATAATTGTCATTTTGAGCGGAGTGAACCGCAGGTGAACGCAGTCGAGAAATCTCAACCGCAATAAAGCCTCCATTTGCATAGGGTCGGAGCGGGTTATTCTCAAAACGGTGGACATCCACCGTTTTGCCCCGCGAGATGAGCGAGGGCATATGTCACTGCCCGAGCGGTGACCGAGCCGTGCGGTTTATTTGCCGCACGCGCGGCGAGAGGTGGCACAGGCGAGCGCAGCGAGACTGTGACGGAAGGGTAGACTTAAAAATTAATTCGTGAGAAAGCATTACTCAACCACAGGTTGACTTAAATTCAACCTGTGGTTTGGCATTTTCAGCCCGATTCAACCTACGGTGTGTTGTATTTTGCCCCTCCATGGTTTATATTTTAAGTGTAGCAAGCAAAAGACGTCGTGCTTGCCGCTGTAAACAGAAGTTAAATATAATAAGCCAAGGAGGCGTACCGTGAAACGCAAAAACTTTCCCGAAGAAAATAAAGGCATGAACGGAGCGGCCGACGGGGAGATACCTGCCGAGCGCGCTCTTTCAGAATATCAGAGCAGGCAGTGCGAGCGCATGCTCGACGAAGCCAGACTGCGTGCATACGCGTCAACATTAACAAAAAACGGAGGTAACATAATATGACAACCATAGGCCAGCGCATAGCATACTACCGCAAAAGGGCAAATCTCACGCAGGAGGAACTCGCCGAAAAGTGCTCGGTAACCCCTCAGGCGGTATCAAAGTGGGAGAACGACATCTCCGCGCCCGATATATCTCTCTTTCCCGTGCTCGCGGGGCTGTTCAACGTCACCTGCGACGAACTTCTGGGCGTGGAGAAAGAAACCCCCAAAGTCGTTCCCGAAGAACTCGTCGATACGGGCAAAATGCTTTTAAAACTAAAAGTCATCTCTTCCGACGGCGATATCGTAAAGATGAATCTTCCCCTCGCCATGGCGGAGCCGTTTTTAAAGAGTTCAAACATAAACGTGGGCAACGACGCCCTCAAAAATATCGATTTTTCACAGATTATCGCAATGGCCAAGGCGGGCACCGTCGGAAAGCTTTTGGAAGTCAATTCCGCCGACGGCGATATCGTGGAGATTTGGGTGGAATGAAGGTTCATATAAAGTCGGAAGGCAGGGAGTTCACCATACCCGCGCCCCTGTCGCTCGCGCTCAGGTCTTTGTCCGGAAAAAATATCCCCGATGGCGGCGTTGAGACAACAAAAGAACAGGCCGAGCAGTATAAAAAAGAGCTCAAAGAGCTTGCAAAGGCTGTAAAAGAGGCTAAAAAACAGTGGGGTCACCTCACCATCGTCGAGGTACACTCTTCAAACGGCGACGAGGTCACCATAACTTTATAAAAATTGTCCCGCCGCGGCGGCACAAAACAAGTGCCGCCGCGGCGTTTTGCCCTCCTTTACAAAATTTGTGCTCCGCACACTTTACACGCACAATATTTTGTGGTATAATTTTGTAAAAGAGCGGCGCAGAAAAACTTTTTTGCCGCGCCGCCCGCGCGTAAGAGGTTTTAAAAATGAAATGTATGTACTGCGGCTGTGAAGACAGCAAAGTTATCGACAGCCGTTCCGCCGACGAGGGCAGGACGATAAGGAGAAGAAGGGAGTGCATCGGCTGCGGCAGAAGATTCACCACTTACGAAACCATTGAAGATACGCCCGTGCTCGTCATAAAGGCGAGCGGCAACAGGCAGGCGTTCGACCCGCAGAAGATAAAAAACGGCGTTATAAAGGCGTGCGAAAAGCGCCCCGTTCCCATGGCGAAGATTGACGAACTCGTCGACAACGTCTCCAAACAGGTGTATAACTCGATGGAGCAGGAGGTCTCCTCCAAGGCAATCGGCGAGATGGTCATGAACGAGCTCAAAAAGATTGACGAAGTCGCATACGTCCGCTATGCCTGCGTATACCGCTCGTTCAACGATATTTCCAGCTTCATGGCAGAGCTCCAGAGCCTTATGGAAAACAAGACGAACGGCGAAAAAAAGTGAGTTTTTCTGTCCGTTCAACAAGTAAAGTTATTCACGCCGCTTCGTAACAATCGGGGCGGCTTTTAGTTCGGAGGGCGTATGACCCGCAAAGTAAATGTCGGCTCTCTTCTTATCGGCGGCGGAGAGCGCGTAAAAATTCAGTCGATGTGCACGGTAAAAACCTCACGCACGGAAGAAGTTGCCGCGCAGATGGCTGCGCTCGAGGGGGCGGGGTGCGACATTATCCGCGTATCCGTGCTCGACGAAGAGGACGCCGCCGCAATAAAAACGCTTAAAAAGCTAACAAATATGCCCATAGTCGCCGATATCCACTTTTCGGCAAAGCTCGCCGTCGCCGCGATAGAGGCGGGGTGCGACAAGGTGCGCATAAATCCCGGGAACATCGGCGGTGAAGAGCAGGTAAAGCTCGTCGCCGACTGCATAAAGTCGCACGGCATATCTGTGCGCGTCGGTTCAAATACGGGCAGCATAGAGCGCGAGTTTTTGCAAAAGTACGGCGTGAGCGAGTTTTCCCTCGTCGAAAGCGCGTTAAAGAGCGTAGGACTTTTGGAAAAATACAGCGTAAACGATATCGTAATTTCCGTAAAGGCTTCCTCCGTGCCCCTCACTTACAGGGCGTATAAGTTTCTCGCCTCGCGCACAAATTATCCCCTGCACGTCGGCGTGACGGAGGCGGGTACGTACGAGAGCGCCGTTATAAAATCTTCGGCGGCGATAGGCGCGCTGCTTCTGGACGGCATAGGCGATACAATCCGCGTTTCGATAACGGGCGACCCCGTCCGCGAAGTTTATGCCGCAAAAAAGATTCTGCAGGCTGTCGGGCTCGACAAAAACTTTGCCGACGTAATCTCCTGCCCCACCTGCGGCAGGTGCATGTGGGACTCGTCGGGGCTTGCCGAAAAGGTGGCGGAACTTGTAAAAGACTGCAAAAAGCCGCTAAAAATCGCCGTAATGGGCTGTGTTGTAAACGGCCCCGGCGAGGCGGCGGAGGCAGATATAGGCATAGCGGGCTCAAAGGAGTACTGCGTGATTTTCAAAAAAGGCGGCGATGCCCGCCGCATACCCGCGGCCGATGCGGAGCGGGAGTTTTTAAAGGAGATAAAAAGTCTTATAGATGACTGAAGATATATTGCGCGAAGTCCGCGAATCCGAGGGACTTAAAAATGCCATAATGGGTTCGGTGGAGTACGAGCGTGCGACTGCTGCCGTAACCGTGCGGCTCATAACCGACGTCGCCTATTCCGACGGCGATTTCAAAAGCGCCTATTCCGTCGTGCGCAGGTACGTGCCGCAGGAGTTCTCGCTCGAGCTCAACATTTCCAAGCTTACGCCCGACTGCGCCATGGTGCGCCGCAAGATTTTATCGGTGATAGGCGAAAAATTCCCCGCGCTCGCGGCGGTCGTCGGCGAAAACGACATTTCGGTTACCAAAGACGACGACGGCTTTTCGTTTAAAATTGCCATTCTCGGCGATAAATCGCGGGGAGAAAACGTCGTGCGCACGCTCGAGTCCGAACTTAAAAAATCATTCTGCGGCACATTCCGCGGGTTTATTGCCGAACACGCGCTCAGCGCCGACAATATAACGGTGGAGCGCGAGGTGGAGGAAGAGAATTTCGAAGCGCCCGCCCGCACGTTCCCCGTCGTTAATTTCACCGCCATAGAGAGCGCCGACGCCCCCAAGCGCGCGCTGTATATCGCCGATTTTAACTTCGTCAGCGAAAACGCGGTGGTGTGCGGCAGGATAACCGACATATCCGAGCGCTCTTATCTCCGCCCCAACGGCGAGGAGAAGCTGTATTATAACCTCTCGCTCGACGACGGCACGGGCGCTCTACGCCTCACCTATTTCACCCGCAAAAAGAGCCTCGACAAAATAAAGGAACTCAAAGTGGGCGACAGCATTGTGTGCTCCTGCCGCAGCGAGGTGCACGGCGGCGGGCTGAGATATACCGCCACGATGATAAACTACGGCGAACAGCCCGAAAATTTCGAGCCCGAGAAACGCAAGGCGCGCCCCGTGCCCAAGGCATACCACACGATAAAGCCCGAACCTTTCGTCGACTACACCCAGACCGACTTTTTCACCGACACGTCGCTGCCCGAATGTTTCAAAAATACCTCGTTCGTCGTGTTCGACCTCGAAACGACGGGCCTTTCCACCGTGCCCATTCCGGGCGAAATTGACGGCATAATCGAAATCGGCGCGTATAAACTTGTCGACGGCGAGATAAAGGAGAAGTTCTCCACGTTCGTAAATCCCGAGCGCCCCGTGCCTCTCGACAAGAGAATTATAGAACTCACGGGAATAACCGACGAGATGGTAAAATCTGCGCCCAGCTATAAAGACGTCATGCCCGACTTCGTAAAGTTCTGCGACGGCTCGGTGCTCGTCGGGCACAACGCCGTCGGCTTCGACTATAAGTTCGTAAACTTTTACTGTTCCGAGCTCGGCTACGCGCTCGACAGCAAGGTCATCGATACGCTCTTTCTTTCGCAGCAGCTTTTAAGGCTTTCAAACAACAAGCTCAACACCATTGCCGACCATTTCGGCATAAAGTTCAACCACCACAGGGCGGAGGACGACGCCCTCGCCACGGCGAAAATCTTTATCGAGCTCATAAAAATAAAAAAATCTCTGCCTTAATTGCGTTTTAGGGTTGCAAAATCTGTACGCCTGTGTTATAATAAGACCAAGCTTAATACTTATGTTTAAGATTGAGTGCCTTGCAGGGCACTCAATCGTCATATTAGGAGGTGTTCACGAATTTATCGTGCCGGTGACGTGCGATAAATTCCGTGAGTCTGATGGGCTTCGCCCCTTATTCCGCCGGCGCCATGCCTCCCTTTTTAAAGGGAGGTGGCTCGCACAGCGAGACGGAGGGATTGTCTTGCTCGCATCTGCAAGGTTACTATGTGCGGGGGTATGTCGCAGAGCTGTAAAAATGGGCAAATCCCCACCATGTCTCGCCCCCCTTGTGTAAAGGGGGACGAGCAAGGCATTTCATAGCAAAGCGGATACCCGCTTTGCGTGCCGCAGCGAGATGAGTGAGCGCAAATGTCAGGCGCGAACGGTGACCGCCGCGCGGCGGTTTATACACCG
>DVFR01000018.1 GCA_018713165.1 Candidatus Coproplasma stercoravium
ATTGCTCACGCGTTACTCACCCGTCCGCCATGTAGTAAACTACATTCGACTTGCATGTGTTAAGCACGCCGCCAGCGTTCATCCTGAGCCAGAATCAAACTCTTGAGTTGATTGGTATAAAACCGATTTTCCTTTCAGAAAATCGAGGCTCTATCTTCGACTAATTTAGTCATTATCTTTGCTGACTTTGCCTTTGTGGTACTTGATGTACTTCAAAGTTATTGACAGAAACTTCTCTTTAAACTCAAATGAATTTAAAGAATTCATTTCCTTCTATTCAATTTTTAAACTGCATTAACCGCTGCTTCAGCGCGGTGCTCTTGCGGAGAGCTTTTCCATTCTATCACACTTGATTTGTATTTGTCAAGCGATTTTCAGAAGTTTTTTAAGATTTTTTTGAAGTTTTTTGAACTTCATTTTCTCTTAAAGGAACTTTGCGTTCCCGACTTCTTCGGAAGAGCTTTCTTTCAGACAGCTCATCTAAGATATCACATTGATTCATACTTGTCAACTGTTTTTCAGAAGTTTTTTCAACTTTTTTTCGGCAATTTTTTCGCCGTAAAACGGCTTATTTTGCTTTGGAAGTTTGCTTACTTCTGAGGGGTTCTCCCTGCGACAGCTCAATTAAGATATCACTTATAAGGGCCGTTTGTCAAGTATATTTTTGTTTTTTTACATTTTTTTTATAATGTTATATTCTACAACTTTTTGGTCGTTTTTTGCATTTTTATGGGCGATTTTGCCCTATTGGGCACAACCGGCAAAAGGAGCTTGATTTTTGCGCCCGCAGGCGGTATAATCTTGCTATGTATAAGAATCTGAGAATTGTTTGTTGCATCATAGCCGCGCTGTTTGCGGCGGCCGCCATTTTTGTATTTATTTACGCCGGCACGGCGTGGGGCTTTATATGCGTCGCCGCAGCCGTGGTGCTCTTTTTGCTCACATTGTTTTTCAAGCGCAAGCAGGAGAAGAAAGAGAACAGAGATAATCCCCCTCCTCCCGAGGGCGACTTTATAACGGGCAAAGTAAAGCGGGACGGGAGCGACGGTGATAAGGATAAAGACGGCGACAGCGACGTCGAAAACGAATAGACGGCAGCGGCAACAGCGCTTTTGCATGAGCACGCCGCTCCGCATTTTACAACCGGAACCCCATCCCTTTATATATTATATAATATGGTATATGCAGTTGCCGCCGCGCGGATTTTTTCCGCGCGGCGGCAACTTTATTACAAAAAAATACCGTACCGTTTAACGCCCGTTCTTTTACACCATGCGCTGCGTCTGGACGTAGTATTTCCAGCGGGTTGCGGAAATCTCTTCAATCTTGGCGTAGTCGGAGGCGGTGTGCAGAATGAGATTATCGCCGAGGTACAGCGCCACGTGGCCTATGCGCTCGACGCCCGTTTTATTGTAGCGCGTGGAGTTGGTGAAGAAAATCAAATCTCCGCGCTTTATATCGGCGCGGGCGACCGTTTTGCCCTGCACGACCTGCGTGCGCGTGGTTACGTCTAAAAGGTGCCCGTCGGCGCCCTTGTAGAACATGTACTGCATGAGCGAAGAGCAGTCGAACGCGGAAGTCGTGAAGTTTTTCAGCTTGTTGCCCCTGCCGTCGTGATAGCGCACCGCGCCGTAAACGTACTTCGTGCCGAGCAATTTAAGCCCTTCCTCTATCACGCGCTCCACCGTTTGGTTTTCGCTCGCCTCCATCTCGACCGTTTTGCTGTACTTTTTGGATATGTACGCCGTGCCGTTTTTGTAGTAGACCTTATACCAGCCGTCCGTTTCGCCGAGGTATGCGTAGCGGGTGTTCTTTTCGGCGCCGCCGAGAACGGTATAACCCGTACCCGCGCCCGAACGGATATTCACGCCGTCGGAGGTGAGCTCGACGTATTTCTTGAACACCTTTATCTCCTCGGGCTGTTCTTCGGGCTCCTTCTCCGAATCGTCGTCTTCGTCACCGCCGTCACCGTCGCCGTCGCCGCCGTCGCCTTTATCGGTATCGTCCTCGCCGACAATCTCCTCATCGACGGGCGGGACGACGTTATCCGCGCCCGACGCCGCACATCCCGCCATGGTAAGCATGGCTATTGCCGCTATCAGAACAAAAAATTTGGTTTTCATATAATTCCTCCCGAAATTTATTACGGGATAAATTATACGCGGGAGCGCCGCACCCGTCAATGCAAAGATTTTTCCAGCGCTGTATGAGAGTGGAAAAACGGCGTTGTTTGCAGCATATTGCGGCGCCGATTTAATTTTGATTCCGCCCGGTCACGCCCTGCGGAAAAGAGGGAATTTATGCGTTGAAAAAGCGTTAGTTGGGGCATATATGCGGGGCAATTTATCAAACAGGACATAAGGCGCGTGAAAACTTATATGCCGCGCGCCTTATATGCAATCAATATCAAACGGAAAAATTTACCGTTAAACTTTGGCGAAAAACTCCGCAATGGGGCTGTCTGTTATAAGCGTGCCGAGGAGCGTGCGCGCCGTTTCGCCCTTGTTTATGACGACAAGGTTGTCGCCGCCGAAAAAATCGACCAGTCCCGCCGCGGGATATACGCCCAGCGAAGTGCCGCCGATAATCAGGGTATCGGCATTTCTTATGTACTCTACCGAGCGTTCGAGCGTTTCGCCGTCGAGCGGTTCCTCATACAGGACGACGTCGGGCTTAACCACGCCGCCGCAGGAACATTTCGGCACGCCCGCACAGCTTAAAACAAATTCCGCCGGATAGCTTCTGCCGCACCGCGTGCAATGGTTGCGCCACACGCTGCCGTGCAGTTCAAGCACCGTTCTGCTGCCCGCCTTCTGATGCAGCCCGTCGATATTCTGCGTTATTACTGCGGCGAGCCTGCCCTCCCGCTCCCACTGAGCAAGTTTAAGGTGCGCGGCGTTGGGCTTCGCGTTCTGGTAGACCATTTTATCGCGGTAAAAATCGTAGAATTCGGCGGTGTGTGTGCGGAAGAAGGTTGCCGAAAGGATAAATTCGGGCGGATAGGCGTACTTCTGCTTATACAGTCCGTCCTGCGAACGGAAGTCGGGAATTCCGCTCTCCGTGCTCACGCCAGCACCGCCGAAAAACACGGCGCGGCGGGAACCGTTTATGATATCTCTGAATTTTTTAAGCTGTTCGTCTGTGTACATGCCGCCCTCCGATTTTAATTTTATAAGAATAAAAGGCGGAGCATAGCCCCGCCTTTTAAGAAATGCCGATTATTCAACGCCTTCGTTGAGCTTTTCCAAAAGCTTATCCAAATCGTTGCCGTGAACGAACACCGCCTCTTCAATCGTTTCGCCGTGAGCCATTGCGCAGCCTATGCAGTGCATGCCTACGGACTGAAGAATTTCGGCGCTGTTGGGGTTGATTTTAAGGCAATCAACGATGAGCGTATCCTTGGTTATTTTAGCCATGATGGTATCTCCTACAATTAATCTTTTTATTTTCGCAAGTATTATACCACGGTTTAAAAAAATATACAACAGTTTGAACGGTATTTTTTGCAAGGTATTTATTGCCCGCGCGTTTTTGCCGCCGCGCCGCCTTGCATCTTTTTATCGCTAAAAAACTGAAAACCTTTAAAATATTTAAGCGGGGCGGCAATTCCGCCGCCCCGCACATTAAGTCTTTTTAAAAGTATGTTTTATTACTTTTGCAAATATAACTATTCAAAAGCTGCATAATTTTGCAGATAAAACTTTGAAACAGTTACATAAGCTGTATCCCGTTCTCCTTGCAATAGCCGAGGTTTTTTTCGTCCCAGACGGAAACCTGAACTTCGCCTATGTGCATCTTTTCGAGAATGAACATCGAAAGGCGCGACTGCCCTATGCCTCCGCCCATCGTAAGGGGCAGTTCGCCGTTTAATAACGCCCTGTGGAAGGGAAGGGCGAGCCTGTCCTCGCAGTTTTCAGCTTTGAGCTGGGAGAGGAGGCTCTCTCTATCGACGCGGATACCCATCGACGACACTTCGAACGCGCAGTCGAGCAGCGGATAGTAGAGAATGATGTCGCCGTTTAAACTCCAGTCGTCGTAGTCGGGCGCGCGTCCGTCGTGCTTTTTGCCCGACTTTAAGGGCGCGCCTATTCCCATGACAAACGCCGCGCCGTGTTTTTTTACGAACTGCGTTTCGCGCTGTTTGGGGGAAAGAGCGGGGTACATATCTTCGAGCTGCTGCGCGGTGATAAAGGTTATCTCTTCGGGCAGACGGTTTTCAAGCACGGGATATTCGCCGCGCACCTTTTCTGCAGTCGTCCTGATTGCGCCGTAAATCTTGTTTACCGTTGATTTGAGATAGTCGGGCGTTCTGTCGTCCCTGCCTATCACGACCTCCCAGTCCCACTGGTCGACGTAGATGGAGTGAAGAGCGTCCATATCCTCGTCGCGGCGGATGGCGTTCATATCGGTATATAGCCCGCTGTAGCGGGAAAAGCCGTATTTTGCGAGCGCGTAGCGCTTCCACTTTGCAAGGCTGTGGACGACCTCCACCTCCTCGCCCGTCGCCTTCACGTCGAACGACACGGGGCGCTCCACACCGTTTAAGTTATCGTTTAAACCGCTCGATTTTGGCACGAACAGCGGCGCGCTTATGCGCGTTAAGTTGAGCGCTTTTGAAAGCTCGTCCTCAAAAGCCGCCTTTAAAAATTTTATGGCGCGCTCTGTTTCCATTAAGTTGAGTTTGGAACTGTACATTTTTTGCCACCCCTCATAGATTCGTTACAATACATTAATTATACAATAAAATGCCCGCATGCGCAAATAATTTTGCAAAACAAAAAATAATTAAACGGGAAGCGGGAAACGCCCGCGCGGCTTTTTAGTCCGCGCGGGCGCAAATATATTATGTTTTTCCACCCTTCCGTCACCCTTCGGGCGCCACCTCCCCTATGCAAGGGGAGGCAAGAGAACGCGTATATACGAGGGCAACTAATTCAGCCGATAGTCGGAATACCTGCAAAGCCGCGCGCCAAATCTTCGTCGGTGGGGATGTAGTCCTTCATAGTGCCCTCGTTGAACGATTTGTAGGCGGTGAGGTCGAAGTATCCCGTGCCCGTAAGTCCGAAAAGAATGACCTTCTTTTCGCCCGTCTCCCTGCACTTTATCGCCTCGTCCATTGCAACTTTTATGGCGTGCGACGATTCGGGCGCGGGAAGTATGCCCTCGCACTTTGCAAACTGCTCGGCGGCGGCGAAAACCTCCGTCTGCTTTACAGCCTTTACCTCCATATATCCGTCGTGATACAGTTTTGAAACGACGGGGCTCATGCCGTGGTATCTCAGCCCGCCCGCGTGGTCGGGCGACGGCATAAACTCGCAGCCGAGGGTGTACATCTTTGCAAGCGGCGTAATTTTTGCGCTGTCGCAGAAGTCGTAGGCATATTTGCCGCGCGACATGGAGGGGCAGCTTACGGGCTCCACACCGATAAAGCGGATATTGTTTTTGCCCTGCAGCTTTTCGGCCATGTAGGGCGCGATGAGTCCGCCGTAGTTGGAGCCGCCGCCCACACAACCTATTACGATATCGGGCTGTACGCCGTATTTATCGAGCGCAATCTTGCTCTCCATGCCTATCACCGACTGGTGTAAAAGCACGTGGTCTAAAACCGAGCCTAAAACGTAGCGGCAGTTTGGCGTTTTTACCGCAGTTTCCACCGCCTCGGCAATAGCGCAGCCGAGGGAACCGCCCGTTCCCGGGAACTCCGCGAGAATCTTCCTGCCCGCCTCGGTGGTATCGGAGGGCGAGGGAATTATGTCGGCGCCGTAGGTACGAATCACCTCTTTGCGGTAGGGCTTCTGCTCGTAAGAGGTTTTAACCATATATACCTTTAAGTCGAGCCCGTAGAACGCGCACGCCATGGCAAGCGCCGTGCCCCACTGCCCCGCGCCCGTTTCGGTAGTTACAGAAGTGAGCCCCTGTTTTTTCGCGTAATACGCCTGCGCGGCGGCGGAATTGAGTTTGTGCGAGCCGGAGGTGTTGTTGCCCTCGAATTTATAATATATTTCGGCGGGGGTATCGAGCAATTTTTCAAGGAAATATGCGCGCACTAAGGGCGAGGGGCGGAAATTGGTGTAAAAATTTCTTATGCCCTCGGGAATTTCAATCTCCTTGTCTGTGCAGTTGAGCTCCTGCTCAACGCACTCCTTGCAGAAAACTGCTTCAAGCTCCTCTGCCGTGCAGGGTTTGCCCGTGCCGGGATTTAAAAACGGCGCGTGCTGCTCGGGCATGAACGCCTTTAAATTGAGCCAGGTTTTGGGCATTTCCTCTTCGGAAAGATACATTTTGTAGGGAATTTTTTTTGCAGACATTTTATTTACCTCCTTGCTGTCTGACCGTGCGGCATAAATTTTTGCACTCCGCAAAAAGATTTTGCCGCGGCTGAAATTTCTTTAATAGCCCTAAACCTGTGTTGTATCGGCGGTTGCCGCATAGCGGCGCGCCTGTGGCACATGCCTTAAAAAAACAAAAAACACGGATAAATCCGTTTGGGACGAATTTATCCGTGTTGCCACCCAATTTCACCGTATATAAATATACAGCCTCTTTGCAGGCATCAAACAATGCCCTCTTCCTGTAACGGGAAAGCCCCGTCGGACGCTACGCAGAAAAAACCTTCACGCCCGCTCTCAGTAACCCATTCACCCGCAGCCTCCGCCCCGCTTCCACCGTCCGGGGCTCTCTTAAAAGGAAACTATCCGCGAGTTACTTTTTACTTCAACGATTTAGTCTATTAAATTAATGCTATTATACGCGATAAAAAAAGTTTTGTCAATAGTTTGAACAAAATTTTTTTGCGCAAAAATAAACTTTTGGTCTATGTGCACAAACAAAAATCTTCGCAACTTTCCCGATTATATGATAGAGTATGCGCGCCTATTTTATGCGCTTTGCCCTGAGCACCGAACTTACAATAAAGCACGCGCCGAAGAGAAACACGGTGCCTGCAAGTATTACCGCCGCCCAGCCTGTGGCGAGCGGTTCGCCGAAGAAATTGAGGCGGACGGAAAAGCTGTCGGCAAGCCCCTCTGCAAACTGCGGGGAGACAGCCTGCGCCATCTCTTCCACGGCGCCGTCCATAAAAAACGTGCGGAAGAGCGCCGCCGAATAGCTGCCCGGCACGAAGAGCGTTACGTACTGCACGGCTGCGGGAAAATTGCTGATGGGGATATACGCGCCTATGAGAAAGCCCGTCACCGTGCCTATTATCACGTTTAAGCCGGTAAAAGCGCCCTCGGAACGGATAAAACCGATAACGAACACGAGCAGCGTCGAGGACGACAGCACGGATAAAACTGTTACGCCTATGCAGGCGAATACGTCGCCGACGGAGAGCAGCCAACCACCCGATATTGCCAGCCACCCAAAACACACGCAGAGCACGATGAGACATATTATCAGTCCTGCTGCAACCACGGAGAGAAAGTATGCCGCCGAAGGGAGCCACACGGGTATGGGCGAGGCGGCAAAGTCGGCAGATACTCCCCTGTTTTTATCGTAGACCATGGTACTGCACGCGCAGAGCGGCACGGTTATGCAGGAAGTTGCCATAACGCCCGAGAGCATCCAGCTATCGGAAAAGGCGCGCACGGCGTCGTCCGCAGAAACGCCGTATTCGGCGAGCGAAGCTATTATTCCGTCGGACTGCATCCTGCCTATGAATAGCACGTACAGCACAAGCACGATAAGCGGCGCGAGCATGGAGAAAAATACGTTTGCCCTGTCCTTTATGAACACCTTTACGTTGCGTTCGGTAAGGCGGATAAGCGCATTGAAGATATCTGAAAAACTTCCGTTCATTGCACCCCTCCTTCAAGTTTTTTGCCCGTAACCGACAAAAACACGTCGTCCATGCTGCCCTTTACGTACTCAAAATCGGCGCACAGTGCGGGATATGCCGCAATGAACGCACGCGCCTGTTCGGCATCTTCGCAGTTTATCACCGTTACGGGTCCGTCCTCCTCATAGGATATGCCCAGCCGTGCAAGGCTGCTCCTTATCGCGTCAGCGTCGCCGAAAAGCTTTAACCTGCTGTGCGAATACTTGTTTTTGAGCTCCGCGGGCGTGCCCTCGGCAGAGATTGCGCCGCAATCTATTATAACCACCCTGTCAGATAAGTTTGCCTCCTCCATGTAATGCGTAGTTAAAAACACGGTGGTGTTCTCGCTCTCGCGCAGGGTGCGCACTGTATCCCACACGGCGGCGCGGGTCTGCGGGTCGAGCCCCGTCGTCGGCTCGTCGAGGAATAAAAGTTCGGGCTTGTTTATAAGTCCGCGGGCGATATCCGCCCTTCTGCGCTGACCGCCCGAGAGCTTGCCGAACGGACGGGTGAGTATATCCGAAAGGGAAAGCTGCTCTTCAAGTTCGGAAAGCCTCCTCTCCCAGCTCTTTCCCGTTATGCCGTAAAAGGCGGCGCGCACCTTTAAATTGTCGCGCACGGTGAGACGGTCGTCAAGAACGGTCTTCTGAAAAACGACGCCCGTCCGCCTCTTTATCTCGCGGGCGTCTTTATCGAGGTCGAAACCGCATATGTTCACAGCTCCGCCGTCCTTTTTTAAAATGGAACAGAGGATATTTACCGTCGTGCTCTTGCCCGCGCCGTTTACGCCGAGAAAAGAAAACAGACTTCCCCTTTCAACCGAAAAGGTTATGCCGTTTACGGCGGAAAGCTTGCCGTACGATTTTTGCAGATTGTTTACCTCTATGATGTTCATGACATTCTCCCTTATTGTATTATACTGTAAGAGAATAAAACGAACCCGCCTATAAATGCGCCTTTTGCATGCCTTGACGTTCTTCCTCATTGCAATACAAAGAAGAGTATTGCTGCTTCGTCATCGCGCCAATTCGCCGCAAAATGCGCTATTTAAAGGCGCATGGCAATTTAAAGCGACGAGCGGAATATTTCATAGTAAAGCGGCTACCCGCTTTACGTATTCCGCGAGATAAGCAAACACAAATGTCTGTGTTTGCGTTGACCGTGCAAGGCGTTTTCCCTTACGCCTTGCGAGAAAGATTGCGGCAAAAGCAAGGCAAAGCCCGCAGGGCGTGCCCGGTGGCATGTTCAAGGGCTTTAACGCAGATAGTGCCGTGATATCCCCGCTTTAAATCGGGTTCGTATTAATCCCTTACAGTATACCATACGGCACCGCCTGCGGTCAACTTTACGGCAAACAAAAAAGCCGCCACAAAGGCGGCATAAACGGCGATTGACCCGCACATATGCGCGAATCATTAAACATTTTACAAAAATATTACATATCCGACGGCGAATCGTCTTCCGGCGAACCGTCGTTTTTGCGGCGGCGCACCGAAATTGTGCTGTCTACTATGAACAGCGCGAGCACGGGAATAATTAAAGCCGCGCATATGAGTATGCAGAGGTTGCCTATGCCGTCGGAGGCGACCACGCCGACCGCAACGCCCGCGGCAAAACAGAGCACGATGAAGGCATATATCGCGCTCTTTTTATACTCCGACCTGTCTTTATCCGACACGCCGCGCACGAAGTGCATTATCGTCTGACGGATATTGTTGGTGCAGAAAGTAGTGGCGAGCGCCACGCCGTGGAGCTTGGTGAAGGTGTTGTATTGCACCGAACAGAGGAAAGATACGGTGACGTATGTATAAATATCGGGCACGCTCATGGGAATAAACGCCAGCGCGGCGAGCACGACAATTTCCACCGCCGTAACCACGAGCGGCCAGTTGACCTTTTTGAAGCGCGCCGGAATGAGCGTCGAGAGAATTATCCCGACGATATACGCTATGATTGAATAGAGATACCTCAGTCCCGACGCAAAATTGCCGTGCACGAAATCAATTACGAGCATTACAAGGTTGCCCGTCTGCGCGTTGCAGAACACGCCGCCGTGGAGAACATATGTGAACGCCTCTAAAAAGCCGCCGATTACGGCAAACATTGCAAACACGTAGGGCGTTAAATCTTTTTTGTAGTTACTGAACAGCATAATCTCTCACCATAGACAATTACCCCGCACATATGCGGCAACAAACACAAATTGACCCGCACATATGCGCAGTTCGGCAAATTTTGAATTGAGCGGCATATATAGCGCAAACAATCAGTTTATCTTCTCTTTCTGCCGCAGGAAAAGCGCGGCTTTCTGTACCGTATTTTAACGCCGAAAACAGGGCTCACGCTGGCTGCTCTTCCCCCGAAGAGCAAGCGCATAAAGCCCGCAAACGCCTTCATGTCTGCCGCGAAACCCTTATGGTCTATAAGCGCGCCGAGGATTGCGCCGAGCACCCAGAAGAGGAGAGTCATGGGGATTGCATACCACAGAATGGGCGTGTACGGCCTGCCGGTGGCGGCGTCGCCGAAGAACACGTCGGGCGTAAAGAAATCAATCACGGGAAGGATGAACGAGAACGTATCGTTGGGGTGCATCATCCAGCAGGGGTTCGCCTCGTACAATACATCGAAGAAGTTGCCGTCTGAATAGTCCCCCACCACCCCGAGGCACCAGAACACCAGGTCGTTGAACGCAATAAGAATGAGGAGCAGAAAGAATATGAACGGGAACTTGTAAAAATCGCGCCAGTTAAATTTATATACGCCCCACAGCGCGGGCAGAATGGAGGTTAAAACGAGCAGACCGTGGCAGAAATAGTAGCGAAGCACGTCCCACTGCCACATGGTCTGACCGATGTACCAGTAGGGCACAATCATCGTCACCACTCCCGCGGCCGTGCCGACGTACGTTAAAAACTGCCTGAACGCGCGGCTTTTGGATATAAGCACGAACGGGCTTATGATTATAAGCGTCGCACACATGTTATACGCCGTGTTTATAAGGTCGGGATAGGCGTTGCCGAAATAGTGCGGCCATACAAACTGCTTTAAAACGTGTTGCAGGATATTTACCGCCATCAGGATAAACACGACAAGCTTTTTTACAAATTCCGTGCGCCTGCGGAAGAGAAAATATACACCCGCCGCCAACCCGCCCGTGACGACGAACGGAATGAAATAGGCGAGCGAACCGTAGTTGATTATCATATTTTTAAACGGGCGCAGGGCGCCCTCTCCCCTTTTTTGCCGAAAAGAGCCTGCGGCATAAATACAGTATAACACAAAGCGCGCATAAAAATCAACATAAAGAGGGGCGCGCCGCGCGGGAGCGGCAAATACGGATAACAGATATGCCCAAAACGCATAGGTCAACGCGCAAAACAGGCATTATACAAGCGTGCGCGCAGCGTTTGAAAGGACGGGCTTATGGTTATCAATATAATATGGAAATTAAAGAGAATTTACGTTTTGACGAAGAGCGCGCGCTTTACGCGAGCAACAATTTAAAACTTAAAAACTGCCGCTTCGAAGGCCCCGCCGACGGAGAATCGGCGCTTAAAGAGTGCGAGAATATCGTGCTCGAAAACTGCTACTGCGATTTAAGGTACCCCATGTGGCACTGCGACAACCTCGTTATGGACAACACCGTGCAGACGGAAAACTGCCGCGCCGCGCTGTGGTACGACCGCAACATAACGCTTAAAAACAGCGACATGGGCGGGATTAAGGCTGTGCGCGAATGCGAGGGCGTGACGATAGAAAACTGTAAAATAAATTCGCCCGAGTTCGGCTGGAGAAGCCGCGACATTAAGATTGCGGACACGAAGATAAATTCGCAGTACGCCTTTTTCGAGAGCAGGAATATCGAGGCGGACGGAATGGAACTCGAAGGCAAATACACCTTCCAGTACATAGAAAATTCGACGTTCAGAAATTGCAGATTCCAGACGAAGGACGCCTTCTGGCACGCCAAAAACGTCACCGTTTACGACAGCGTTCTGGGCGGCGAATACCTTGCGTGGTATTCCGAAAACCTCACGCTGGTGCGCTGCCACATAAAGGGCACGCAGCCGCTGTGCTACTGCAAAAACCTTAAACTTATCGACTGCACCACGGAGGACTGCGACCTCGCGTTTGAATATTGCAGCGTCGACGCGACGATTAAGGGCAAGATACTCTCTGTAAAGAACCCCGAAAGCGGAAGAATTTGCGCCGACGAGATTGGCGAACTCATCGTCACCGACGACAGCAAGCGCCCCGTAAACGCCGAAGTATATGAGGCGGGCAGGCGCATATTGCCGAAAGAGGAAAAACGCTCCGCATAAAAAATATTTAAAGCATAAAAAAGTGCGCGCGGCGGCAAATTTGCCG
>DVFR01000019.1 GCA_018713165.1 Candidatus Coproplasma stercoravium
TGGCGCGCCCGAAAAATCGGGCGCGCCGCCGCTTTGCTTCATATTGCAAAGTTTTATGTACTGATTTCTTATTTTTTTACAACTTTTTTACAATTTAAAGCGCGATTTTTTTGTTTTTGACTCCACAAATAAAAAATTTATGATATAATGGTTATGCTTTAAATCAGACAGGCTGCACGCCGTGTGGCGTACGGAGAGGAAAAGGATATGAGGATAGGCATACTTACGAGCGGGGGCGACTGCCCCGGGCTCAACGCCGTTCTGCGCGGTTTTTGCAAGTGCGCTTTCAATATAATGAAGGACGTGGAAATCTACGGCTTTCTGGAGGGCTACGCAGGACTTATAAATAAGGAATACAAAGTTCTCACCCCTGCCGACGTGGAGAACATTCTCGACCTCGGCGGCACGATTCTGGGCACTTCCCGCCAGCCGTACAAGCTGATGACGGTGAAGGAGGGCGACGCGCCCACAAAGCTTGCCCAGATGGTGGAGAACTACAACAAGCTCAAACTCGACCTTCTGGTTACGCTCGGCGGGGCGGGCACTCACAAAACGGCCTCCCTGCTCTCCGTCGAGGGCTGCAACGTGATAGGGCTTCCCAAGACGATTGACAACGATATCTACGGCACCGACGTAACTTTCGGTTTCCACACGGCGGTGGATATCGCCGCGGGCGCCATAAAGCGCATACGCACCACTGCCGACAGTCATTCCCGCGTGTTCTTCGTGGAGGTTATGGGCAACAAGGTCGGCTGGCTCACGCTCTATTCGGGGCTCGCCGCCGGCGCCGACGCCATACTCATTCCCGAAATTCCATACGACGAGGAGAAGCTTGCAGAGTTCATCAAAACGAAAAAGCAGTCCAGCCGCTCCGTGGTGATTGCCGTGGCGGAGGGCGTTATGAGCGTGCGCGAGGCGGCCATGTCGAAGAAGGAGCGCCGCGAATATCTCTCCTCGTTCGGTTCTGCCACCGCCGCGGAGAGGCTCACCGCCGTAATGACGGATAAAACGGGAGTGCAGTGCCGCTCCACCGTGCTCGGACACATACAGCGCGGGGGAGAGCCCTGCGCCTACGATAAGTTTATATCCACCGAAATCGGCGCCTTCGGCGCGCACCTTGCAAAGGTGGGCAGGTACGGCGTTACGGTGTGTATCCGAAACAACAAGCTCGGCTACAACATGCTCGTCGATATAGCGGGCAAAACCAAGCGCGTCCCCGCAGACGGGCAGCTTGTGCTGCTGGCGAAGGATATGGGTATCTATTTTGGCGACTGAAAAAATTCACGAAAAATCTTTGCTGGTGCCGCAAATCTTTTTCCGTGATTTTAAGGGCTTTGCCCTCGCGTGCACAATCTTAAGGGCTCTTTTATAGTCTAATTGTGCACGCTCACCCAGCGAGCCCGCTTTCGCGGCAAATTGAGTCGCGCTAACGCAGGGAAACCCTGCTTGCGCACGTTATTTATTTTTTAAACTGATAATGCCGAAGGACGGTAGCCCGAATTTAGTTCGGGCGTTAAGCCGGACTACGACAATATAAATCTCACGGCAAAGATTTTTGCGAAGCAAAAAGATTTGCGTGAACACTTTGTGGAGGAAAAAAAAGGATGTATGCAGTTATAGACATAAGCTCTACGAGCGTTTCTATGCTCGTGTGCGGAAAAGACGGTGCGCACCCCGCCTATAAGTACAGAGAGAGCCTCTCCGCCCTGAGTTTTACCGAGGGCGGAAAACTTACCGAGCACGGCGTTGAAAAGCTGTGCGACAAGATTTCAATTTTCCAGGACCAGTGCAAAAAACTCGGGGTTGAAAAACTCTACGTAGTCTCCACCGCCGCAATGCGCTTTATCGACAACGCCGAAGAGGTGTTCAAAGCGATACGCGCAAAAACGGGCGCCGTCGTAAACCAGATTGACGGCGAAACGGAGGCATACTGCGACCTCGTCGCGAACGAAAAGTTCCGCTCTATGGAAAAGCCCGTTATAATCGATATCGGCGGCGCCAGCATAGAGATGTGCGACCTTTCTAAGGGCGG
This sequence comes from Candidatus Coproplasma stercoravium, assembly GCA_018713165.1. Classification (GTDB taxonomy): domain Bacteria; phylum Bacillota; class Clostridia; order Christensenellales; family Borkfalkiaceae; genus Coproplasma; species Coproplasma stercoravium. The sequence continues at coordinate 2,033 of DVFR01000019.1, forward strand.
CAAAGAGGGCATTTACTGCCTCAATTTCGGCGCGCTCACGCTCCAGCGCAAGTTCGTCAAGAGCGTGTATCCCGATAGAGAGGAGTGCTCGAAAATCAAAAAGTTTATCAAAAAGTCGCTTGCAAAGGCCGATGTGCCCCCGTTCGACGGCGGCACGGCGGTGCTCGTAGGCGCAACCACGCGCTCGGTGTACGAGATTTACCGCGACTACTACGATATCGAAGTTTCGGAGAATATGACGATAGAGCTCGAAAAGCTCAAAAAACTCGCCAAAAAACTGATAGAGGCGCCCGACAGGTCGCACCTTCTCATCAAAAACGCGCCCGAAAAGATATATTTCATCGTCGTCGCGCTCATAACGCTCGTCCAGCTCTTAAAGAAATTCGGTTTCACGAGCATCGCGGTCAGCGACGCGGGCGTTAAAGAGGGCTATCTGAAGCTCGCCCTTTCCGGCGAGGTGAAGGCGGAGATTTCGCCCTTCTTCCCCGAAAGGCCGGTAAAGGAGATAAAGAGCGCCGAGGAGCTGGTAGAGCATATAAAGCTGCGCCAGAAGGCGGGTAAGGCGCCCGTAAAAAAGAGAGAGGATAAACCCGCCGCGGAAAAATCCGAAGAAAAACCCGCGGAGGCGGCCAAACCTGCGGAAAAGCCCGCCGAATAACTCCGCAGTTTTATAAAGTATAATATATTGTAAATTAGCGTGCGGCGCTCTTTCCGCGCGCGGGCAAAGGAATTATGGCAAACGATAAAACACCGATAAAGCTGATAAAGGGCGTATACGTAAACCGCGAACTCTCGTGGATAAAGTTCAACCTGCGCGTATTGGAGCAGGCGGCAGACGAGGATACGCCCGTACTCGAGAGGGGCAAATTCCTCTCTATATTCACCTCGAACTTAGACGAATTTTTCATGGTGCGCATGGGCAGCCTCTATAACGAGGCGAAGATGCACCCCGACGCGTGCGACAACAAGACCAAGCTCACCTTCGGCATGCAGCTAAAAGCCATCGCCGAGAGGACGCCGAGGCTGTATGAGATGCGCGAGCACGTTTTCACGCACTTAAAGCGCGACCTTTCGGAAGCGGGCATCAATATTTTAACGTACGACCAGCTCTCCGAAGGCAGAAAAGACGAGCTCAAAGCGCAGTTCAACGCAAGGGTTCTGCCCCTTCTCTCGCCCATGGTAATAGACGCAAAGCACCCGCTTTTAAGGTTTGAAAATTTAAGGTGCTACATGCTCTATAAATTGAAGAAGAACGACCATACGATGATAGGCGTTATGGAGTTCTCCGATAAGCTCGACACCGTTTACCGCTTTTCCGGCGGCAAAAAATTCAGCTTTATCACGATGGAGGAGGTAATCAGGAACTTAGGTTATCTCGCATTTCCCGGCTATACGGCGACTTCCTCGATAATGATTCGCGTCACCCGCAACGCCGACATCGAAACGTACGTAGAGGACGCCGACATGGAATACAACAACGACTTCTCGCAGTATATGAAGAGCCAGGTCGAAACCCGTCTCGTGCAGAATGCGGTGAGGCTGGAAGTTTACGGCGAGAGCAAGTCGCTCATGAAGTTCGTCACCGAGGCGCTCGGCATAGAGGAGAACCTCATTTACAAGGTGCGTTCCAACTTCTCGTTCAAATATCTGTTCAGCCTTTCGAGGCGCATAGACAAGGAACTCGCGGCCAGGCTCACTTATACGCCCTTCAAACCCAAGATATCCGAAAGGCTTGCAAAAGCCCCCTCAATGATTGACGAGGTGAGGAAGAAGGATATTCTTCTGCGATACCCCTTCGAGAGCATGGAGCCGCTCATCAAGCTTTTAAACGAGTGTGCCGACAGAAAGGACTGCATTGCCATAAAGATAACCATATACCGACTTGCAGACCATTCGAGGATAGTCGAAGCCTTGAAACGCGCGAGCGAGAACGGAATCGACGTCACCGTGGTCATAGAGCTGTGCGCAAGGTTCGACGAGGAGAACAACCTCTACTTCGCGGGGCAGCTGCACGAGGCGGGCTGCAACATAATCTACGGAATGGAGAACTATAAGGTTCATTCCAAAATAATCTCCATCGTGTTCTCCGACGAGGACGGCGGAATAAGCTATATAACCCACCTCGGCACGGGCAACTACAACGAGAGCACGGCAAAACAATATACCGACTTGAACATAATAACCGCCGACCGCGCGATAGGCGAAGACGGCGCGGCGTTCTTCCGCAACGTTTCTATATCCAACGTCGACGGCGAATATTCGCGTTTGCAGATTGCGCCAAAATACTTCAAACAGAAGATTTTGGAGTGCCTCGATAACGAAATTGCCAAGGCAAAGGCGGGCAAAAAGGGACTGTTTATCGGCAAAATGAACAGTCTTACCGATAAGGTGATAATCGATAAGCTCATAGAAGCTTCGTGCGCGGGCGTAAATATAAAGCTGATTATCCGCGGCATATGCTGCTTCCTTCCCGGCAAGGCGGGCAAGACGGAGAACATAAGCGTTATAAGCATAGTCGGCAGATTTTTGGAACATTCGCGCATATACTGCTTCGGCGAGGGCAAGGAGAGGGTTATGTATATCTCCTCCGCCGACCTCATGACGAGGAATACCGACAGGCGCGTCGAGATTGCCACGCCCGTCCTCGATAAGGACATCGAGAACGAGATATATAAGATGCTCGAAATTATGCTCTCCGATAACGTTAACGCGCGCAGACTTCTCCCCGACGGCACGTACGAACGCGTCGAAAGCGAGAACGGCGAGAGAATCGATTCGCAGGACTACTTTTTAAAGCACGTATAAATGTTGTTTCTTGCAAAAGGCGGCATAATATGCCTTAAACAATACAAAAAACAGCGGCATAAAAGCCGCTGTTTTTTTTGTTTAATATGACCCGTGTTTTTTCAAGTGCTTATACTCTTCCGAGCATAGTATCTACCGAACAGTCGAAATATGCCGCTATTTTGACGAGATTGTCCATTGAAGGCGAGGTTTTGCCTTTAAGCCAACCGTGAAGAATGCTCCACGATATTCCCGTTTCCTCAACGAGAGTGCCCTGGCTTATGTTCCTTTCCTGCATAATGGCTTTAAGTCTTTCGCCGAAAGGAACGACGGGTTTGTATTCGACTTCCTCGCACGGATAATCCTTTAAACCGAGCAAAAAGTCTGCCGAGCAATTAAAAAATTCAACAAGTTTTATTAAGGTGTTGTAATTCGGCGCATTGTTCGCATTGAGAATATCCGAAAGTTTCGTGCGCCCCGTATTCAGTTTTTCGGCAAGCGATAGCTGATTTAAACCGCGTTCGTCCATAAGCTCTTGCAGGCTTTCAGATACTTTCGACAAAATAATCATAACAAAGACCTTTTTCTACAATTTATTCTCTTCTGATTTGCGACATTTTTCTTGTCTTGTCGGAAATCAGAAGTTATAATATAAACACACAAAGGTCAGCGCGCGGCAGTTGTGAATACAAATTGAAAAGGAACGTAAAAACTATGACTCAAATGCAAAGCGAAAAATCCTACAAAATTGACGAAAAAAGTCTTTTAGAGGAAATTGTCATCACAATCGGCGAATTTTTCGACTGTCGAATCGTCCGTAGCGGGGGAGAAGCTCTCTTGCGCTTCAACGACGGGCAAAAGTTCAAACTTTCAGTTACGGAACAATAAAGAGAACGCCGCCTGTAAAATTTTGCAGGCGGCGCGCTTTTAGACGACGAAATGCAGCGCGTGCGCGTGGCGATAGAGGGGGTATGATTTTGATTGACCCTATAATATGCCTTAATTAAAGCAAAATTCAAGCGGAGCGCGCCCGTGAAAGGGGCGCGCTCCGCGCTTTTTTATATCAGCCCTTTACAAATTTGCAGTTTTATGTTAATATATTAATCGGAGTAATGTTTCCGCGCAGGGGCTCCCCGCGCGGCATTCCCTTAAGGGAGGATTTTTATATGGCAACCGATTTGCAGGTCATTAAATACGAAGGCGACAACAGCGAACTTTTCAAGAGAATATGCGCCGACGGGCTCGACCCCGACGCAAAGCTCGTCGTGCCCGAAACCCACAACGCTATACTCATAAAAGACGGCGTTTTAATGGATACGCTCAACAGCGGCAGCTACGATATCTTTGAAGAGAAGTCGAGGCGCAAGTGCCGCAACGTGTCGGTCGAGGTGATTTATCTGTCTAAGACGGCGCGCCTCAAAGTTATGTGGGGCACCAAAACGCGCTTTTCCTTCCGTGACCCGCTTACCGACGTGCCCATAAAGGTGGGCGCGCACGGCGAGTTCGAGGTGCAGATTTGCAACCCGCGCAAGGCGTATATGGTGCTTATCGGCGCGGAGAACGAGTTCACGGTGCAGGACCTTAAAGACAGGCTGGCAACGCGCATGCTCAGCAAGGTCGAACCTGCGATAGCGGGCGCGATGCGCGCGGGCGGACTTACGTTCGACAGAATGAGCGAGCACAAGGACGAGATTGCGCAGTCAGTTCTGCCCGTGCTTTCAAAGATGTTCGAGGAGGACTACGGGCTTAAAATGTTCTCGTTCACCATCGCGAGCGTGGTTATTTCCGACGAGGATATCGCCGCGATAGAGGCGGCGCGCGCGGACGGAAACGTGCGCGGCGGCGTGTGTCCCCACTGCGGGGCGCCCTACGAAGAGGGCGCGAAGTTCTGCTCGGAGTGCGGCAGGGCGATATCGGGCAAGGTGTGCAAAAAGTGCGGCAAACTCAACGAGGACGACGCAAATTATTGCTCTTCCTGCGGCGAAAAGCTCGGCTGAGGCGGAAATTTACGGTAAAAACTTTGTATGCGCCCCGTGCGCATATACATAATTTATAAGTATAACGAGGTAAAAGATGAACTTTTCTATGCTGGCGGCGCTGGAGCCGTACGAAATAGTCATAATAGTCGTCGTTGCGGCGGTGTTTGTGGGCATCATAATAGCGGCGCTCATATTTACGCGCAGGCGCAAGAGGAGCGTGGACGAAACGGTGCTCGAAAGCCGCGACGAGGTGAGCGAAAACGCGCACACAGTTCAGGTGCTCAAAGCGCTCGCGGAGGGCAAGAGCGAAGTTATCGCCGAGCTCGACGAGCTCTACGACAAGCTTTTGTATCTCACGCCCTCTGCCGACGACGAAGTCGCCGTTATCGACGAGAAGATAAAAAACGCGCTCGGTGATATAAAGATAGAGCTCACCAAAACGCAGGGCAAGGACGACAGCGGCAAAACGGCGCAGTATATAGCCGATATAAAGGTATATATTGCCGAACGCGGCGTGTACACCGAAAGGTAACGCGCCTCCCGCCGTACTGGAAGTGCCCAATATCGCATTCGGTCAAGGCGATATTTTCGTGAATTATAAAGGAGGTTTTTATGTGGCCTTTTAAAAGTAAATACGATAAATTGAAGCGCGAGGACGTCGTCGACGCGATATGCAGCCTCGAAAAGCAGGAGGACGACCTCGAGGAGGCGATAAGCAGCCGTGCGAGGGAGATTGAGGAGCTGCTCGCAAAGGGCAGAAAGGAGACCAACCGCGAGCTCAAGCTCTTCTACGCCAAAAAGATAACCTCCATGCGCGAGGAAAACCAGACCGACGTCAAGCGCGCGATGTATCTCATGTACAACATGAAGCTTCTGCGCAAGCTCAAGAGCACGATAGACGACAACGAGTTTTTCATCAAAACGGGCAAGGTGTCGCTAGGCAATCTCCTCGCCGACCAGAAGGGGCTGGCGCAGTTTTTAAACAAGGCGCTCAATACCAAGGTGCGCAGCGAGCAGGTGCTCACCGACGCCGACGACACGTGGAACGAAATTCAGAGCGGCTACGAGGAGAACGAGCGCATTTACGGCGTCAACGAGCAGGACGACGAGCTTCTCGCCATGTTTGAAACGGGCGAACAGCTCGACGCGGAGATGGGCGAGCTCGGCGTGAAAAACGAGGAAAAGAAGGCCGAGGCGCAGTCCGACGAAAATTTACAATAGATTTGTATTGGCGCGGCAATATGCCGCAACGAACGCAATTTATAAATGCAAAAATTGTGTAAAGCGAGGATATTATGGGGCTTTTTAAAAGCAGGGAAGAAAAGGAGTTTGAAAAAAAGCGGCTCATAAAGCGCACGGTCTACAATATGAACAAGCAGATTGACGCGCTCGAAGAGCAGAAAAAGGTGTTCGTGCAGAAGGCGGTTGAGGCGAAGAAGAACGGGCTCGAGGCGCAGTACAACCTCGCGCTCACCGGCTATAAGATGACCCTTTTGCAGCAGAAGCGCGCGCAGGAGATGCTTCTGAATTTTGAAATAACTTCGCAGATGAAGGATATGACGCTCATGACCAAGCAGTTTCTGGGCGGCATGAGCGTGTTGAGCCGCGAGATGGCAAAACTTGCCGACGATAAGGAGTTCATCGAGGTGCAGAAGCAGTTCGATATCGCCATGGGCAAGGCCGAACGCCAGGCGGAGCAGATGGATTTATTTATGGAGACCAGCCAGGATTCGTTTGCCGACGCAGCCAAATCGGGCGCGGTTGACGACAAGGAGATAGAGCAGAGCATAGAACAGATGGCGGGCGCGGGAGAGTTTTCCGACGAGGCGATTGACAAGGAGCTCGAGGACCTCAAAAAGAAAATTCAGGCGCAGATATAGCCCGTTTGCCGCTCTTTTTGAAGGCTGCCGCCGCGCGTTTTTTTCGCGTTTGCGCGGCAGAGTATTTTAGATTAATGCGCCGCAATACAGCGCGGCGGAGGTTTGAATGAAAGCAAATAACGACGTTCGCCCCGTGTTCTGCGACACGTGCGGCGGGCCGCTCAGATATTCGCAGGACGGGTTGGAGGCAACCTGCCCCTACTGCGGAAACAGATATAATTTCAGGGGCGGCAAGAGCGAGGCGCTCTCGCTCGCGCTCAGCCGCGCAAATTCCTATCGTCTCAACTGCGATTTCGACGAGGCGATACGCGAATATACCCTTATCACCGAACGCAACCCCGATGACGCAGAGGCGTGGTGGGGGCTGGCGCTCAGCAAATACGGCATCGAATACGTGCCCGACCCGCGCACGGGCATGCGCGTGCCCACCTGTCACCGCACCGTTAAGGAGAGCATACTTTGCGACGAAAGCTATTTAAACGCCATAAAATACGCCGCGCCCGCACAGGCGGAGTCGTACAGGCTGAAGGCCGAACAGATTGAGCGGCTCCAGTCGGGGATAAAGTCGCGGCTTGCTCAGGAGGAGAGTTTCGACGTGTTCCTCTGTTTCCGCTCGGCGGATAAAAACGGCGCGCCGACAAAAGAGCGCACCGTTGCGCGCAGGATTTACGACGAACTTACCCGCCGCGGCATAAACACCTTTTTCTCGGAAGAGAGTTTAAAGGGCAGGCTGGGCGAGGACTACGAGCCTATAATCTACAAGGCACTGTATAGCTGCAGATTTTTTATACTCATTGCCACCAGCGCCGAAAACGTGAACACGGCGTGGGTTAAAAACGAGTGGTCGCGCTTCCGCGACAGGGTGTATGAAGAGCGCCTGAGTTCGGCGTGCTGCGCCGTGTTCGAAAATATTACGCCCGCCGACCTGCCTTCATTTTTGCGCGGGCAGGGCGTAAACCTTGCAAAGTACCCCGCAGGCGGGTATGAGATTGAAATAGCCGACGCGCTCGAACGGCGCTTCAAAAGCTTTGGCGAAGAGCGGCAGCCGCAGTATCGGGCCGATTCCCGCGACGGGCTCAACGCCCTTCTGGATAAGGGCAGGTACGCGCTCACGCGCGGCGACTTCGTTTCGGCGGCAGCGGCGTTCAGCTCTGCAATCGACGAGGACGGCGACTGCGGCGAGGCGTGGCTGGGCGCGTTCATGGCGGAGCTCGAGGTGCGCTCGATAAAGAACGAAAAGAAGTTTGCGCAGGAAATTTCGAACAGGCTGTGGTCGTCGGGCACGACCGTCGCCGAATGCCGTCGCAGGCTGGCGGCGAACGAGCACATTCTGTACGCGCTCTCGTCGCCCTACTATAAAAACGCCGTAAAGTATTCCACAGCGGCCATGGCGCGCACTCTTTCGGGCGCAAAGAGCTACATAATGGACATGGCGGATAAGTGCAACGCCGCCCTTAAACTCAGTCTGAATGAATGCGCCTCGCGCGAGAGCGCGGCAAGCTCTGCAGAGAGCGGCTATAACGAAAGTTACCGGGGCGGTTACGACGACTACGACTATGATAATACTTCAAATACGGCGTCGAACGCCGCCGCTTTTGCGGGCGGCGCGATTGCCGGCGGACTTTTGGGCGCGTTTCTCGGCGGCAGGCGCAGAAGGCGCCGCCCGCCAGTTCATATGGGCTTTATGCCCCCGCCCAGGCCTCCCCGTCCCGCGCCCCCGCGCGGACCGCGCGTAAGGCCTTTCGGCGGGCCCCGCGGGCCCCGTTTCGGCGGAGGCCCCCGCATGGGAGGCCCCCGCGGAAGAAGGTAGCGCCGGGGGCAACGCGTTGCATATTCACGGATAATTGCGCTATATATGCGGGGCAATTTTATCCGAGGCAGAGGGAAATATATGAAAAATTACGTTCTTAACTGCGAATCGTGCGGCGGAGCGCTCGAATATTCGCCCGACGGGCTCTCGGCGGTCTGCCCGTACTGCGGCAATAAGTATAATTTCCGCGGAGCCAAGAGCGAGGCGCTCACTTTGGCGCTCAACCGTGCGAACGCCATGCGCGCGGCGTGCGACTTCGACGGCGCCATGCGCGAATATACTCTCATTACCGAACGCAATCCCGGCGACGCCGAGGCGTGGTGGGGGCTGGTTTTAAGCAAATACGGAATAGAGTACGTGCGCGACCCGCGTTCGGGTTTGCGCTTTCCCACCTGCCGCCGCACCATAAATAAAAGCATACTTTCGGACGAAAGTTATTTGAACGCCATAAAATATGCCGCGCCCGCACAGGCAGAGCAGTACAAATCGCGCGCGGCCGACATCGAGAGGCTTCAGAGCGCGATAAAGGCGCGGCTTGCGCAGGAGGAGGACTACGACGTGTTTCTCTCCTTCCGCTCGGCCGACGAAAACGGCGCGCCGACAAAAGAGCGCACTGTTGCGCGCAGAATATACGACGAACTCACCCGCCGCGGCATAAAGACCTTCTATTCGGAGGAGAGCTTAAAGGGCAGGCTGGGCGAGGACTATGAACCGATAATCTACAAGGCGCTGTACAGCTGCAAATTTTTTATACTCATTGCCGCCTGCGCCGAAAATATAAACACGCCGTGGGTTAAAAACGAGTGGTCGCGCTTCCGCGACCGCGCGGAGGAAGAGGGGCTGTACGGCGCCTGCTGCGCCGTTTTTTGCGATATTTCTCCCTCCGACCTTCCGCCCTTTCTGCGTTCGCGGCAGGGCGTAAACCTTGCAAAGTATCCCGCAGGCGGGTATGAGATAGAACTTGCCGACAATATAGAGTCGCTCCTTTCGCGTTCATCCTTCCGCACGGCAGTAAAAACGGGCGCAAAGGCGCAGAATATTTCGGGCACGGCGTTGCTCACGCGGGCGTGGCAGGACCTCGCCGACGAAATGTACGAGAGCGCGAACACCAAATTTTTGCAGGCGCTCGAGGCAGACCCGTACTGCGGAGAGGCGTGGTGGGGTTGTTTCCTTGCGGGGCACAACGCGTACAGCGCGGGACTTGCCGCACAGAATCTGACCTACGAGGACGCGCTCACGCTCAAAAACGACAGGAATCTGAAAAACGCCGAGAGGTACGGCGACGGGGAGCTCAAAGGCAAGGTGGCAAATTTCCGCAAAATGTGCGCCTTCCGCAGCAGCGAGCTTGCGGCGGCGTGCGATGCGGAGGCGAATGCGCTCGGCCGTTCCCTCGGGGAGCTGGCCGAACAGCGCAAAAGCGTTGCCGCCCTGCGCGAAAAGAAGTTCAAAAAGTTGGAGCGCTGCCGCAAAACGGCCTCGCGCGACCCTAAAATCATGATAAGGATGCTCGCAGTAGCAGTTATTTTCTTCATCATGATATTCAGCATAATAGGCGTGGTTGCCGAAGAAGCCGTGCTCTTCTACGTCGGTATGGGCATGGCGGGCATGTGCGCGCTGGCGATGATAATGAGTTATTTCGCAATGAAGCACAACGTCGCCGAGGCGAAGAGCCAGTCGGCACAGTTGGAGGCGGATATTGCCGGGCTTGACGAAAGGCTGAGAAAAATGGGCGAAGAGCGCGAAAAGGGCGAGATTGCCCTCGACGAAAAGAGAAGGCAGTCGGCGGCGTTCAAGGCAATATTCAATGTGTAAAAATATGCGGACGCGTTATAGCGCAGAGCGGTAAAATAACGGCTTAAATTAAATTGCCCCGCGCATATGCGCGAAGCAATCGGGGGTAAAACATGTACGACCTGAACATGAGCATGCTCAACGACCAGTTCAATATGTATTATGCCGCTGCAAAAAAGGCATACGAGGGCGGCAACGGCGCGCTTGCAAAGCGCAACTATATGCTCGCCGCCGAAACGCTGTTAAAGCTTGCCAAAAACTCCACTCCCAAGCTCAAAGAGGCGCGCGTCGAACGCGCCAAACGGCTCATATCCATAGCCGAAAATATCGACGACGCGGTGGCGCGCAAAAAGTTCCCCGCGGGGGAGGACATGGAGGAGAAACAGGACGACGACGGCGGGCGCGAGTGGGCGGCGGCAGAGGTGCCCGACGTGCACTTTTCCGACATAGCGGGGCTGGACGACGTTAAAAAGGCGATAACCACCCGCATGATAAACCCCGTAAAGTACCCCGAAAAGTACAAACTTTACAACAAAAAGACGGGCGGCGGCGTGCTGCTCTTCGGCCCTCCGGGGACGGGCAAGACGATGATTGCAAAGGCAATTGCCTGCGAGGTCGGCGCCAAATTTTATGCCGTAAAGGGCTCCGACGTGGTCAGCAAATGGGTGGGCGAATCGGAAAAGAACATAAACTCGCTCTTTGAAACGGCGCGCGCCGACGACCTTGCCATAATTTTTATCGACGAAATGGACTCGCTCATAGGCAGGCGCGGCGTGGATACTCACAACGACAAGCGCGTAAACGAATTTTTGCAGCAGATAGACGGTTTTTCGGGCAAGAGCCCCAACCTTCTGCTTCTCGGCGCAACCAACCGCCCGTGGGATATCGACGGCGCGGCGCTCCGCCCGGGCAGGTTTTCGCAAAAGATATACGTACCCCTGCCCGACGAGCCCGCACGAAGATTTTTGTTTGAAAAGTCGCTCAAAGGCGCGCCCGTTGCCGATGACGTGGACGTCGGCGAGCTTGTAAAACTTACCGACGGCTATTCGGGCGCCGACATAGAGGAGGTGTGCGACCGCGCGAAAGAGGATCCGCTTTTAAAGTCCATCTCGACCGACTCCGTCGTGCCCGTAACGCGCGCCGACTTTTTAAACGCGCTCGAACTCGTCCCTCCCTCCGTATCCGAAAAGGAGATAGAGCGGTTTGAAAGGTTTATCGAAACGGGCGAGTAAAATATAAAAGGTGGATAAAAATAAAAAAATCATATCGCAATTTTTTTGCCTATGGGCGGTTAATTGCGGCATAGTGCGCGTGTAATTTATAAAAATTGTAAATTAACGGGGTGTAAAAATGGGCAATATATGCAGAACGTGCGGCGGCGAGTGCGTGCTCGTCCGCGACGACGGCGAAGTTAAGGAATACAGATGTGTCTGTTGCGACAATATCTATCTCGTGCGCAGGGGCGAACAGTTTCCCTCGTTTGAAGAGCGCAGGGCGGCTAAGCCCGCTTTCGCAAAGCCCGCCCCGCAGGCAGGCGGCGGAGACCCGGCGTTGCCGCGCGCCGTTAACGGATATACACGGGCCGAAAGGGCCGCGCCCGAAGAGACGGGCGGCGGGCGGCTGGACGGCGCAGGCGTATACGCAAAGTGCATAAACAGCGTTATAGAGGTGCGCGCGCGCCGCAAAAATACAATTTTTTCGGGCTCGGGTTTCGTAATTGAAGGCGGATATGCCATAACCAACGCGCACGTCGTGGCGGAGGGCGGAACTCCTGCCGAAAGGATAGAGGCGTACGCCTGCGGCAAGACATTTACCGCCGTGATTGTGGAGGTTGGTACAAAGAAATTCGGCGATGACCTCGCGCTACTTAAACTTGCGGGCGCACCCGCGGAGCTTAAAGCCGTTAAGTTTGCCGAAGAGGATGAGATAAAGAACGGGCAGACGCTGTTCGTCATAGGCAACTCGCTCGGCGGCGGCACCTGCATAACCAGCGGAATCGTGTCGGACAGGCGCCGCACGCTCGAAGGCAAGCCCAGGCTGATGACCGACTGCGCCGTAAACCGCGGCAACTCGGGCGGCCCCGTGTTCAACGACCGCGGCGAGGTCGCGGGGGCGATTGTCGCCGTTACCACGACGGCTGAGGGAATGAACTACGCCGTACCCGTCGACGTCGTGCAAAAATTCATAAAATTCTGCGGCCTCTGATTGGTTAAAATAATACAGCGGCTGTTTACGGAGCAAAACTGTGCCCGCGCCTTTAAAGTTTAAGCAAGGCGCGGGCGTTTTGTATGCTCCTCAAAGCCGTGGCGTTTGCGGCATGAGTAATCGGCGTGAACTTAATTTCACAAAACTTTAACCGCCGCGGTATTGACAGAACGGCTTTTCGGTCATATAATGAAATTGAAAATATGTAAACGGTAAAAATTATTAACGGCATTGTCATATTTTTTGATAACAAATAATGCGTTTATATGACAATGCGGGGAGGACTTATGAGTTTCGTTCAGTTTACAGACGTGTGCAAGTACTACACCATGGGCGACAACGTGATAAAGGCCGCCAACGGCGTAAATTTCACCATTGAAAAGGGCGAATTCTGCGTAATCGTCGGCCCTTCGGGTGCCGGCAAAACCACCGTTTTAAACATGCTGGGCGGCATGGACGGCGTAACTTCGGGTGAAATTCTCGTCGACGGGGTTAAGGTAAGCGACTTCAACGAAAAAAAGCTCACCGAATACCGCCGCTACGCCGTTGGTTTCGTGTTCCAGTTTTATAACCTCATTCAGAACCTTACGGCGATAGAAAACGTGGAGATTGCGTCGGAGATATGCAAAAACCCGCTCGATGCGGCGCAGACCCTCGTCGAGGTCGGACTTTCAGACAGAATGAAGAATTTCCCCGCCCAGCTCTCGGGCGGCGAACAGCAGAGGGTATCCATTGCCCGCGCGATTGCCAAAAACCCCAAACTGCTCCTCTGCGACGAGCCCACGGGCGCGCTCGACTACGAGACGGGCAAAAATATTTTAAAACTTCTGCACGACGTCTGCCGCCACAACGAAAAGACGGTAATAGTCATAACGCATAACTCTGCAATCACGCAGATGGCCGACAGGGTAATACACATAAAGAACGGCACGGTCGTGGGGGAAGAGGTTAATTCCAGTCCTATGACTGTTGAAGAGATTGAGTGGTAATTCCCGCTTTGATAAGCTTCGCAATACTGTGTCGCACTGCGGTAACCTTCGGTCATTTACGCTCAGGTAAACTCCCTCAGGCTGTCCTCGCACTCCTTGTCTTGCTCGCTTCTGAAAACGGGAAGGGTTTGCAAAATTTTCACCTTTTCAGTGTGCATATTGCCTTTTTAAGAGGTCACTATGAAAAAATTCTCAAAAAATATAGCCAAAGAATTTAAAAACAGTTTCGGCAGGTTCCTCGCCATAATGGCGATAATCGCGCTCGGCGTGGGATTTCTGATAGGCGTTACCCAGGCCACGCCCGATATGAAAACTTCGATGTCGGACTACCTGATTGACAACGCCGCGTACGACGTCGACGTAAAGGCAACATACGGGCTTACGCAGTCGGATATAAACAACATAGCCTCGCTCAAAGACGACGACGGCAACGACGTCGTGGAGGCATATATGCCCGTCGTAACCAGCTCGGTTATGGCCAATATCGGCGGCGCGGTGAGCCGGTCGGCGGTAAATCTGATAGGACTCGACTTCTCGCTCGCGCGCGCGGATGAGCCCTCCGAAAATTATCTCAACCGCTTCACGCTCATAGAGGGCGCGTTCCCCGCGGAGGGTAATACCGATTCCGACGGCAACGTAATTCCTTTCGCGCAGCAGGTTGTGGCGGAGCGCTCCAACAACTATTTCGAAACCGTTCAGGTGGGCGATAAAATCACCCTTGCCGAAAGTATCGGCACCGACAACAGCACTTACGGCGACATATATGCGCAGACGGAGTTCACCGTGGTGGGCATAGTTTCCACGCCCGACTACTACTATACCGACGCGCGCGAAGTGACTACGATAGGCACGGGCGTCGTAAGCCTCGTAATGTACGGCAACTACGTGCCCGGCGATACCGAAAACAGCGTTTATAACCTCACAAAGACGGGCACGCTGTTTTATGCGTTGAATTTAAGCATATTCGGGAGCACCCCGATAAGGGAAGAGTCGATAGGCTATACCGACCTTTGGGTACAGGTTGCAGATTCGGAGGACTACGAACGCTTTTACACGAGCTATAAAGACCATGTTCTTGCATTGTCGGCGTATATAGAAGATTTGGGTAATGAGATAAACGCCGAGGTAAATACAGCCATCGAAGATAATGCGTTAATAGGTTCAATGGTTCCCGCAAACGCGAGCTGGTACGTTTTAGACAGGGCGAGCAGCAACGTAAGCTACGTCAGCTTCGACATGAACGTCGAAAAGGTGGAGGACATAGCGGGCATATTCCCCATATTCTTCATCGTCGTTGCGGCGCTCGTCGCGCTCACTTCTATGACGAAGATGGTCGAAGAGGACAGAATGCAGATAGGCACTTTAAAGGCGCTCGGCTACAGCGAAGGCAGGATAATGCTCAAATATCTCGTCTACTGCGTGCTCGCCTGCCTCATAGGCGTAGTGGTGGGTATTCTGCTCGGCTTCTCGATAATGCCCACCATATTCTGGAACGCCTACGCCACAATGTATTACCTGCCCGAGCTGTATCTCGGCTTCTCGTGGTGGCTGGCGCTGGCGGTAATATTCGGCTCGCTCGCGATAACCATTCTGGTCACCGTGTTCGCCTGCCGCTCGACCACCAAAGAAAAGCCCTCCAAGCTCATGCAGCCCAAGGCGCCGAAGCCCGGCAAGCGCATTCTTTTAGAGCGCTGCACCCCTGTATGGAAGAGGATAAAGTTCAAGTGGAAGGCGACTATCCGCAACATATTCCGCTATAAAAAGAATATGATTCTCACCATAATCTCCGTTATGGGCTGCACCGCGCTTATACTCACGGGCTTTGGCCTCGGCGACAGCGTTGCGGCGGTAACCGACCTGCAGTATAACGACATAATCTTCTACGATACTATAATAAGCCACGCGTCCTCTCAGGAGGAGGGGGCGGGAGAAGAGCTCGACGCATACCTTGCGCAGCTCGACAAAGACAGATATCTCGACGTTTACAGCGAGAGCGGCCAGCTCGTCTTGGGCGACTCGCGCGAGAGCGTCGATATGTATCTCGTCGAAAACCAGGACGAATTTTCAAATTTCGTAAGCCTGCACGACAGGCGCACCGGCGAGAGGCTTGACGCTTCGTCAAACGGCATAATAATACCCGAAAATATCGCAACGGTATATGATATTTCGGCGGGCGACAGCATAACTTACGTGACTGCAGACAGAATCCAGCTCGAACTCACCGTTACGGGCGTGTGCGAATACTACACGGGCTCGCAGGTGTATATGAGCGTTTCCAACTTCGCCTCGGCGGTGGAGGCGGCGGGCGGCACAGCCGATACCGCGGCAAATTCCTACCTCATAAAATACGGCTACGGCGAGGACGAAGCGGCGATAAACTCCGCGGCGGAAACTCTTCTCTCCGACCCCGCCGTCACGGGGGTTGAATTCACCTACACCACGCTCCGCACCTTCGACGCGTTAAACGATACGATGAGCTTTGTAATACTCATTCTCGTGGTATGCGCAGGCGCGCTCGCGGCGATAGTTCTCTATAACCTCACCAACATAAATATAGACGAGCGGCGCAAGGAAATTGCCACGCTTCGCGTTCTCGGCTACACCAAATGGGAAGTCGCGGGATATATCTACCGCGAAAGCGGCATTTTAACGGTGGTCGGTGCGCTGTTCGGCCTTCTGGGCGGCTGGCTGCTGCACATGTATATCGTAGGCAGGGTAAACAGCGTGTGGATGATGTTCGGCAAGGCGATAGCTCCTTTAAGCTTCCTATGGGCGTTGCTTATTACGATAGGTTTCGCGATTGTCGTATATGCCTTCATGCTGATAAAGCTGTACAGGATAAACATGGCAGAATCGCTCAAATCAAACGAATAAAAGAAAGGCGGCGCCGCACACGCGGCGCCTGCCGCTTAAAAAACGGGAGAATGTTATGGATAAAATACAGTTGCGCGATGCGCTGATGGCACAGCTCTGGCGAATGTACAAGATGGATATAATGCTGTACCTGCGCGAATTTTTAGTGGGCGAAACGGCGCTTTTAGAGTGCATAGCTTCGCACGGGGAGGAGCTGACCCCCTCTGCCATAAGCGACGAGGCGCACCTCAGCCGCGCTCGCACGGCTACCATACTGCGCGCTCTGCGCGAAAAGGAATATATAACCATGGACGTCGCCGACGACGACAGGCGCAAGATGAACGTGCGTATAACGGAGGCGGGCATAAAGCACCTTGCCGAAAAGCACGGATTCCTCGCCTCGTATTTCGATAAATACGTAGAGGTGCTCGGCGAAAAGAACATTTCCGAACTCACCGCCCTTTTAAAGCTCACCGCCGACAGCGAGAGCAAGCTTAAAGGCAGGTTTCCCGAAGAGCCTTCAAACGGCGATTAGTTTAAATTCGCCCGCACATATGCCGCAGTTATTGTGGGTATTGCGGTAAATAAAAAGCGGACAAGCCCCCTTTGTGTAAAGGCGGACGAATTATCTCACATTAAGCCCCCTTGTGTAAAGGCGGAGAATTATCTCACATCAAGCCCCCTTGTGTAAAGGCGGAGAATTATCTCACATCAAGCCCCCTTGTGTAAAGGCGGAGAATTATCTCACATCAAGCCCCCTTGTGTAAAGGCGGACGAATTTTCTCGCATCAAGCCCCCTTGTGTAAAGGCGGACGAATTTTCTCGCATCAAGCCCCCTTGTGTAAAGGCGGACGAATTTTCTCGCATCAAGCCCCCCTTGTGTAAAGGGGGGAATTAAAGGGGGGATTGTAGGCGGAAGAGCCGCCGTAGTAAATAAAATAAGGTAACAATCCCTCAGTCAGAATCTTGCGGTTCAGCCGGCTCCCTTTATACAAGGGAGCCTGTAATGCGGAAATAAAGTCCGCAAGGCTGAGGACAAAGAGGAATAAGATTTCTCCGCTCACTTCGTTCGGTTTGCGGTTTCCCTTCGGGAGCCTCCGCAAAGCGTCACTTCGTTCGGTCGAAATGACGGTGTGTGGCGGGATTACGAAATGCCTTGCCCGTCATTAAAAAAGCGGCTTAGCTGACGGCTATATACGGCTATATAAAATAAAAATCCCGCAAAAAATTGCGGGGTTTTTATTTTAAAATCAGTCACGCGGATTATCTGTGCGCCCTCTCTTCGCGCATATCGTCGTGGCGGGAAAGGCGCAGCCCCCAGCCCGTGATTATGGGCGAGATTATAAGCCAGAGCGCGGCGATGGCTATAATGATATACAGCGTTATCGCGCCCGCGGTGCGGGGACCCTGAAAAATCCAGCTCACGAGGTTGAAATCGAACAAGCCGTAAAGCCCCCAGTTGAGTGCGCCTATTATGCACAGAATATAGGCGATAAAGTTTGCAACTAACATAAAGCTTTTTCTCCTTGATATTGAGCATGTGCGTTCCGATAAAAATTATGTATTGCAATCGGCGGCGGCATATGCTAAAATAAATGTATATGAAAGAGAACAAAAAGGGCGGAATACCCGCCGAAGGTTCAAAAGAAAATTTAAAAGATATGGCAGAGCGCTTAACGGGGCTCGATTTCTGGCGCTCCCGCCCGTTTGATAATCAGGGTGTCGGCTGCGTGCGCTTTTCCGACGGCCCTCACGGCCTTCGCGTTCAGGCGGGCGCGGCGGATAATTTCGGGCTCGAACGCTCGCTCCCCGCAACGTGCTTTCCCACTCTCGCGGCGCAGGCTTCGTCGTGGGATAAGGAGCTTTTATACCAAACGGGCGTAAGGCTCGCCGAAGAGGCGGCGTATTTCGGCGTAAACGTCTTGCTCGGTCCGGGCGTGAACATAAAGCGCAACCCGCTCTGTGGCAGAAATTTCGAGTATCTCTCCGAAGAGCCCTACCTTGCGGGCGAGCTTGCCGCGCAGTATATCCGCGGCGTGCAGGGCGGGGGCGTGGCTTGCTGCGTAAAGCACTTCTGCGCCAACAACCGCGAGTTTGCGCGCACGGTGTATTCGAGCGAGGTTTCCGAAAGCGCCCTGCGCGATATCTATCTCGCCCCGTTCGAGGCGGCGGTGGAGGAGGGCGGCGTCGCCGCAGTGATGACCTCGTACAACAAGCTCAACGGCACGTACTGCTCGGAAAACAAGCGGCTTATTTCAGACATATTGCGGGGCGAATGGGGCTTTGACGGCATAGTTATATCCGACTGGGTCGGCACGAGCGACCGCGTTGCGGGCGTAAAAGCGGGAGAAGATTTGGAGATGCCCCGCTGCAATCTCACCGTCGACGAAATTGTTGCCGCCGTGGAGAGCGGCGACCTTGCAAAAGAGGACATAAAAAAGTGCAACGACCGCCTCGCGGAATTTGCACAAAAGTATTCCCGTCCCGCCGGCGACGGGTTCGACGGCGAGGAGCACCTCGCCTTTGCGCGCAAAGCGGCGGGGGAGTGCGCAGTCCTTCTTAAAAACGAGGGCGCGCTGCCGTTTGCAAAGGGGGAGCAGATTGCGGTGCTCGGCGACCTCGCGGCGCAGCCGCACATACAGGGCGGCGGCTCTTCGCGCGTGAACGTGCGCGCCGCCGACGATATTTTGTCCTGCCTGTCGCAGAAATTCGGCGTAACTTTCGCGCGGGGCTACCGCAGGGACGGCAGGGCGGATAAAAAACTTAAAAAACAGGCGCTTAAACTTGCCGCGCAGGCAAAGACGGTGGTCTGTTTTATGGGACTGACCGAGCGGGAGGACGCCGAGGGCGCCGACAGGGAAAACCTTTTGCTGCCCGCATGCCAGACCGAGCTGTTAGCCGAGCTGTACGCCTCCGGCATAAAGCCCGTGGTGGTGCTGTGCTCGGGTTCCGCCGTAGACTGCGGCTGGGATAAATTTGCCTCCGCGCTTTTATATCTCCCGCTTACGGGCGCGGGCACGGGCGGAGCGCTCGCCTCCATTCTCTGCGGCGAGGTCAATCCTTCGGGCAAGCTTGCCGAAACCTTCCCGCTCAGCTATTCCGACGTGCCCTGCGGCGAAACTTTTGCAAAAGACCCCTATATATGCCGCTACGAAGAGGATATTCTGGTGGGCTACCGCTGGTACGACGCCGCCTCTCTTTCGGTGAAATATCCCTTCGGGCACGGACTCTCGTACACACAGTTTGCATATTCCGACCTCGAATGCAACGGCGATATCGTAAAATTCAAGGTGAAAAATACCGGTTCCCGTGCAGGCGCCGAGGTCGTTCAGGTATATATATGCCCGCCCGACTGCGGCATAGCCTTCCCCGAAAAGAAGCTCGCCGCATTCAAAAAGCTGTTTTTGTCCGTGGGAGAGGAGCGCGAAGTCGAGCTCGTTTTAAGCGGGCGCGCCCTGCGCGCATACGACGAAAAGCGCGACAGATTCGTGCTCTTCGGCGGCAGTTACGGCGTAAAGGTTGGCGCGTCCTCGCGCGATATCCGCCTCGAAGGACGGACTTACCTCGATGGCGAACTTCCGGAAGAGGGCAGCGGCACGGCTTTGCGCGAAGAGATAATAAAGAGGGTGAAATCGTGCGAAAGAGCGGCGGATATGCCCAAACCAACGCAAAAAAAGAGAGGGGAGCGCGTGGAAATTTCCATGCACAGCCCGCTGATTGCGCTGAAAGACGCAAAGGGCGCCGCGGGCAGGCTGATATATAAAATAGCCGATTTTTATTGCACGGGCAAAAAGCAGACCGCGCTTTTAACGTTCAGGTATATAACCGTGCGTTCGGCAATGCAGTACGCGGGGTTCAACCTTGCGCAGGCGCACGGCTTTATCGACGCATGCAACGGCAAATTCTTTAAGGGACTCAAAAAGATAATAACCAAAAAAGAGGGCAAGAAATGAGGGTGGCGATATACGGCGCGGGAGCGATGGGAACGGTGCTCGGCGCATTTATAACAAAAAACGGCGGCAAGGTCGACCTTATAACGCGCAATAAAGAGCACGTCGCCGTGCTCAGAGAGGGCGGTGCGCACATAACGGGCACCGTAGATTTCACCGTGCCCGTGTCGGCTCTTCTTCCCGAGGAGATGGAGGGGCGGTACGATATAATATTTTTGATGACAAAACAGCGGCACAACGCCGAAATACTCGATTTTCTCCTTCCCTTTTTAAGTGACGGCGGTGTAGTGTGCACCACGCAGAACGGACTGCCAGAGCCCTCCGTCGCCGAAGTCGTGGGGGAAGAGCGCTGCTGCGGCTGCGCCGTGTCGTGGGGCGCGACGTTCGTCGGCAGGGGAGAGGCAAAGCTCACCACCCGCCCCGACGGGCTGGAATTCGCCCTCGGCACGCTCTATAAAAATACAGGAAAGCTCGCCGCCGTCGCCTCGGTGCTCTCGCTCATGGGCAGGGTGCGCACGGAGAGCAACTTTATCGGCGCGCGCTGGTCTAAGCTTGCAATAAACTGCGCCTTTTCGGGTCTTTCGGCGATAAGCGGCTTAACTTACGGGCAGATATGCGACGATAAGTATGCGCGCAAAGTCGCGCAGGCAATACTCAACGAGTGTTTCTGCGTGGCAAGGGCGTGCGGCATCCGCCCCGGCAGGGTGCAGGGGCACGACGTGGCTAAGATACTCGGCTACCGCACGGCGCTCAAAAGGCGCATATCCTACGCGCTCATTCCCGTGGCAATGAAAAAGCACCGCGCGCTAGTTTCGGGCATGTATTACGATTTAAAGGCGGGGCGCGTGTGCGAAACCGACCTCGTGAACGGCGTTGTATCGCGCTACGGCGCGCGCGTCTGCGCTCCCGCAAGGCTCAACGAGCTCGTGCAGGAGATAGCGCACGAAATAGAGCGCGGCGAACGGAAAATTATGCCCGAAAACATAAAAGAGTTTGAAAAATATATTTAAAGCGGCGCGCATTTCCGCTTGTCCCCGCTTTTTGTTGCAAATATTTTTTTGCAGTGCTATAATTTTTTAATAAACGTAAAGTTTTTTATCGGTGCGTATTATGGAAGAAATATATTATCCCTCGTCCGACGGCTCTCATACCGTCCACGCGGTCATATGGCGCCCGCAGGGCGACGTATGCGCCATTTTGCAGATAATTCACGGCATGGAGGAGTATTGCATGCGCTACGCCCCGTTTGCCGAAGAGGCGGCAAAGCGCGGCATTTTAGTCTGCGCCGAAGACCACCTCGGGCACGGCGGCACCGCATGCGGCGACTGGGGCCACTTCCCCGAAAACGGGCAGGAGTATGTTTTAAAGGACATAGCCGAGCTCACTTCGCACGCAAAGGCGATAGCCCCCGGGGTGCCGTACTTTGTGATGGGGCACAGCATGGGGTCGTTCTTCTGCCGCGAATATATCGCCCGCCACAGCGGTTTTTCGGGTGCGATAATCATGGGCACGGGCTTCAAAGACCCCGTAACGCTCTTTTTTGCGCGCCTTATAACGGCAATAACGGGCGGCACGCGCGGCTGGGAGCACAAGAGCAGGTTTATCTCAAAACTCGCCTTCGGCTCTTACAACAAAAAGTTCAGGCCCGTACGCACGGGCTACGAATGGCTCTCCAAAAACGCCGAAAACGTCGACGCGTACGTCGCCGACGAAAAGTGCGGCTTCGGCTTTACCTGCGGCGGCTTTATGGGGCTGTTCAACATAATAAAGATGGCGTGCTCCAAGAGTGCGTTCGCCCGCGTGGACAAGTCGCTCCCCCTGTTTATCGTGGCGGGAGAGGACGACCCCGTCGGCGACTACGGCAGGGGCGTTAAAAAGACGTACGAAAAGTATGTAAAGGCGGGCGTAAAGGACGTCCGGCTCAAACTCTATTCGGGCGCGCGGCACGAAATTCTCAACGACGACTGCCGCGAAGCCGCCGTGCGCGACGCGTTATCCTTCGTGTGCGAAAAAGCGGGCATATCCTTTAAAGAACAGTTTTAGTTTATATGCGTGCAGGGCGCACGCGCGGTTTTACTTCGGGTTTGTTGCGGCGGCCGCCGCTTTAATAAAGAGGGCTTTTTTATGGTTAAAGAGTGGGATATCACGATTCCGCAACTTACGGGCGAACGCACGCGCAGGGCGTATGTGTACCTCCCGAACGATTATGAAGAGGATTCCGAAAGGCGCTATCCCGTTATGTATATGTTCGACGGGCACAACCTTTTTTTCGACAGCGAGGCGACTTACGGCAAGAGCTGGGGCATAGGGGAATACCTCGACTATACCAACACGAAACTTATCGTCGCGGCGGTGGAGTGCAACACCGTCGGGAACGGCAGGCTGGAGGAGTATTCTCCGATAAACTTTTATATGCCCGACGGCACCTTTATCCGCGGCAGGGGCAAAAAGTATATGGACTGGCTGGTCGGCGAGTTCAAGCCGTTTATCGATTCAAATTTCCGTACCCTGCCCGACAGGCTGAATACGGCAATCGGCGGCAGTTCCATGGGCGGGCTGATGACCATGTACGCGCTCGCCGCGTACAACCGCTTCTTCTCGCGCGGGGCGGCGCTTTCGCCGAGCCTGTGGGTGGGCGGAGAAACTCCCGCGTTTTTAACCAGGGCAAAATTCGGCAGGGCGACCCTTTTATACATGGACTACGGCAGCAAGGAGTTTAAAAATCACTCCGCGCAGAAAAAAATTTTTGCCGACGTCGCCGCCGACCTCATTCAAAAGGGCGTGTTCGTAACCTCGCGCATAGTGCCCTACGGCACCCATTGCGAGGCGTCGTGGCAGAGGCAGCTGCCCGTGTTTATGTCGGCCCTGGGGTTTGAAGGGGAGTAAGCGGGGCTATGCCCCGCAACGTTGCGCGGGCGCAACTTACTGTATGCGCCGCAGGCGCATTCATCGCGTACGCCGCAGGCGTACTTATCGCTTTTGAGCGCTATATCGACATCGGGAGAAAAGAGGATTTTTAATGCAGATAAATTACGGAAAATTTTATTCGCGGCACTTAAAACGCGAAATGGAATATAAAATTTACGGCACGGGCGGCAAACCCGTGCTCGCAATACCCTGCCAGGGCGGCAGATTTTACGAGTTCGAGGATATGCGCATGCTCGATATTTACGCACCGTATATCGAGGACGGGCGCATTCAGGTTTTCACGATAGACAGCATCGATAACGAAACTCTCTTCGGCAGCGGCGGCGCTCGCGAGAGAATATGCCGCCACGAAGCGTGGGTCAACTATATAATGGAGGAGGCAATTCCCCATTTTTCGCACATAAACACGCAGGCAAACGGCTGGGAGATAAAGTTCCTCGCCGTCGGGCTGAGCCTCGGCGCGCTCCACGCCGCAACGCTCTTTTTCCGCTATCCCGACGTGTTCGACGGCCTGCTCGCGCTCAGCGGCGTTTATACAAACGAATACTGCTTCGGAAATTATCACGACGATTTGACCTATATCAACTCGCCCCAGCAGTTCGTTGCAAACATGCCCGCAGGGCACCCTTACATCGAAAAGTACAACTCGGGCAGAATCATTCTGTGCGTCGGCCGGGGCGCGTGGGAGAACGAAACGCTCGAAAGCACGGCGGCGTTCGAAAAAATTTTAAGGCAAAAGGGCATAAACGCCTGGGTCGATTTCTGGGGCGGCGACGTCCGTCACGACTGGGACTGGTGGTTTATACAGGCTTCGTATTTTTTGCCCAAAATTTTGAATTACTGAGCGGCTTAACAGCTGTTGCAGCAAAAAGGGCGGCACATATGCCGCAACTATTTGTATGAAACGGCGCGTTTGCGCCGAAAAAAATAAAGCTTTCAGCGACGGGCAAAAACATATGGCGGTAAATATGCCGCACATTATAATTCAGCAAATTAAACTGCTGAAGGGAGAAATATTATGAAAAATTTTGTGTTCATCTCGCCCAACTTTCCCACAAACTACTGGAAGTTCTGCAAGGAACTCAGGGGTAACGGGCTCAACGTGCTCGGCGTGGGCGATTGCCCCTACGACGAGCTCAACCCCGAACTCAAACTCAGCCTCACCGAATATTACAGGGTAAACTCTCTCGAAAATTACGACGAGGTGTACCGCGCTGTGGCGCTCTTTGCCTTCAAATACGGCAGGATTGATTTTATAGAGAGCAACAACGAATACTGGCTGGAGCTCGACGCAAAGCTGCGCACCGATTTCAACGTGTGCTCAGGCTTCAAGGAAGAGGACATGGCGCGCGTAAAGCACAAGTCGAAGATGAAGGAGTACTACAAAAAGGCGTGCGTGGTAACGGCGCGCTACTGCATGGCGACTTCCGTGGAAGAGTGCAAAAAGTTTATCGCAAAGGTGGGCTATCCCGTTATTGTGAAGCCCGACAACGGAGTGGGCGCAAACGACACCTACAAGCTCTCCTCCGACGAGGAGCTCAAAAAGTTCTTCAACGAAAAGCCTCCCGTCGAGTACATTATGGAGGAGTTTGTCGAGGCGGAGGTCAACTCTTACGACGCGATAATCAACTCGAAGGGCGAGCCGATATTTGAAACGGGAAACGTAACCCCCATGTCTATCATGGACATAGTGAACACCAACGGCAACAGCATATATTATATAGTAAACGAGCTTGCGCCCGACGTCAAAGACGCGGGCAGGCGCACCGTTAAGGCGTTCGGCGTGAAGAGCCGCTTCGTCCACTTCGAGTTTTTCCGCCTCACAAAGGACCAGTATCTCGGCAAAAAGGGCGACGTGATTGCCCTCGAGGTGAACATGCGCCCCTGCGGCGGCTTCTCGCCCGATATGATGAACTACGCTAACTCCACCGACGTGTATAAGATATGGGCCGACATGATTGCGTACGACAGCACTCTCGTCCCCACGGGCGAAAAGTTCTACTGCGCGTATGCCGGCAGGCGCGACGGCAAGCAGTTCGAGTACAGCGGGGAGGATATAGAGCGCAAATACGCCGCCAATTTAAAGGCGGTCGACCGCATTCCCGACGCCCTCGCCGCGGCGATGGGCAACACCATGTATCTTGCCAACTTCAAAACCAAAGAGGAGATGAACGCCTTCTATAAAGACGTTTTATTGACGAAGGAAATTTAAATTTTTAAAAAATACAAAGGCTTAAAGCGCCGCGCGGCAGAAAAATTTCTGCCGCGCGGCGCTTTAATTTTTATTTCAAAGTAATTTTTCTTGCGGCAAACCACATTGCCAGCGCGGCGATAAACGCCATAAACGAAACGAGCATGTTCATGCTGAAAATGTTTGCGCTGCTGCCGCTGTACTCCACCCCGGGGATTCGCCACCTCACTTCTATCCGGAAGGGCGATTCGTACCATGCCGAGATGCTGTATCCCTCGGGCGGGAAAAAGGCGTATTGGAAGAGCTGCGCGCAGGGTATCAGCCAGCACAGCCCGAGCACGGCGACGAACACCCAGTCGTACCAACAGCGTATGCCGCGCGTCGCCGCGCTTTAACGGCACGATATTGCGCCGCATTATGATATTTCAATTTTTTATCCCGCGCACAAACATTATCAGGCTGACCGCCGTGTCCCACTGTTTTTCTCCGCGTTCGTATAAGTTAAGGCGCCCGTCATACTTTTTATTTATAAGTTCCGTCATCTTTTCTATATCTTTCGCGGCAACGTACTCGGGCATGGAGCGGGCGACGTTTTGCAAACAGTCCAGGGCAGATTTGCGGCCTTCCTCTATTATGTCGCGCGCCAGCGCCGAAAATTTTTTATCGTCGGGCGTCAGCCCCACAGCAAGATAGTCGCAGGTTACCTCCCCGAATCCGAATTGTTCCATGGCGGCGGGCAGTTCCGCCTCGGTTAAAGGATATCTGCGCACGGCGTACTTTGTTAAAGTGTCGTCATGCTCTGCCACCCTGCGCCAGAACCCCTCTTCAAAACCGTTTTCATCAAGGCATGGTGCCTTTACTTCGGCAGTTGTGCGGTTGGAGAGCACAATGCACGCGCCACCGCTCTTTAAAACGCGCAACTGTTCGCCGAAAAATTTTTTTGGTTCTATGTGTTCGCTCACCGTGTATGAGATGGTCACGTCGAATGTGCCGTTCTGAAAGGGCAGCGCCGTAGCGTCTCCCTCAAAAAATTCTATGCCCTTCTCGTGTTCGCGGGCAAAATTTATAAAGTTGCTGTCGCGGTCGAGTCCATATATCTCCGCCTTTGGGTACCAGCGGTGCAACGCGCCCGCCAGCGCCCCGGGGCCGCACCCCACCTCAAGTATTTTAAGCCTGCGCCTGTCGTCAAGCTTTAAAAGAGCCCTGTATCTCTCTGCAAATAGTTCGCTAAAGCGCAGTTTGCGGCTGTAGTACAGCGTGTTTGCCCCCTGAATGAATTGCGACCACACGGTGTTCATAAATTGTTCCCCCCCCCGGCATATGGTGACGATATATTAACATAGCAATACGTTGCTGTCAAGTACGGCGGAAATTTAAACGCGGCAAAAGTTCTAAACGGCGCGGATGGCAAATAAAATAGCGTATACGAAATATTTGCGGAGGGTGGTATGCTCGACAGTGAAGTTTGCAAAGATTTGAATTCGCGCCTTGGCGGCGCTACCGTTGCCGTGCGGGGCGACGGGGAGCTGTATTCGGCGCTGTGCGCAGGCAGTTGCGAAGGCCTCAGCTTTTCGGAGGAGGAAAAGGGCTGCGGCGCGCTTATATTTACCGAAAAGGACGGGGCAGACTATGCCGCCGTTGCGGACGGCAGACCCTTTGTTATAATATCTGGCGACGGCGCCCCGCTCGAAAAGAAGTACGGCTGTGCCTGCACGGCGCCTGTGCCCTGGGACGACGGCGCGCTGAATGCTCTTTTAAGATTGCTCGCGGGCGAGTTCTGCGTGCGTTCGGTGAATATCGACGTGCCCGAATGGATGCGCTTTCTGCCGCAGGACAGTTCGGCAATCTCCGAACTTATCGAAAAGGTGCGCGCCGCGTGTTCTTCGGTAAAAAAAGTAAAGGATATCTCCTCGCTCGGTTCTGTTACCGAGGGCACAAAATACTGGTCGCCCGCAACGGAGCTCACCATCGATTTTTCGACGGGCGACGCGCATATCGCGTGTTTTGCGCAGGAAGGTATATTTTTTGACATGCTCTCCGAAATTGCGGGCGACGGAATTGACGGCGAGTATTCGTTGATGCGCTACGTCCGCTCCGCGGCGGAAGCAAAGCGCGGGTACGAAAAGGTGCGCGACGCGCTCGACTGCGCCCGCGTCAACGGTTACGGCATAGTCACGCCCGCGGATGAAGATTTGAGCTACGAACAGCCCTGCGTTGTAAAACAGGGTTCTTCCGTAGGCATAAAGCTGCGCGCCTCGGCGCCTACTTACCATATTATAAGAGTGGATGTCTCGGGCGAGGTCAGTCCCATAATGGGCGAAAGCGCCCAGAGCGAAAGCCTCGTTTCAAATATGATGAGCGGGTTCGAGAAAAACCCCGAGGAGACGTGGAACACCGACGTGTTCGGCAGGTCTTTAAAGTCGATGGTGCAGGAGGGGCTGAACGCGAAGGTAAATTCCATTCAGGAGGAAACGCGCTCCAAACTCAGAAAGGCGATAACGCGCATGGCTAACGAGGGTAAGGGCGGGGTCATTTGTATAATACTTTAAGTGTTCACAAAAATGCCGCGCAAGCCGTTGCGCGGCATTTTTGAGGCGGAGAAACTAAGGTCTCGCGCGGCATGCGGTGTATAAACCGCCGCGCTCGGTCACCGCTCGTTCTCTGATTTGCCCTCGCTCATCTCACAGCGACATTGCTTGCGCTTTTCACGTCGTTATTTTAATAAAAAATTATTTTTGCGGAGTAAAATCAGATTACTCCGCTTTTTTATTTTCTGCAAAATATGTCGGAAAATATAAAATGCCGTCGTATGCGCCGAGTGCGCCAAAATTCATATAAAAAGGCGTTTTGCCGCTTTTATGCATATGTGTTGCCGCTAAGATGCGCCAAAAATAATATGCGGGTTTAACAAGGTGAACAAAAACGCATTTATTTTGCAATACATATGAAAAAGGGCGGCGGATATGCGCGGAATACTTGCGCGCCCGCGCATTAAAGCCGCGCCGCATATTTATCGCCGCGCATATAAAAACGGAGGAGGGGGAGGGCATATTTGTACGGGTGCAGGCAAATAAAAAATACGGTATTTTTGCGGCATATGAATTAAAATTAATTTAATATTTTCGTCGCATATGTATTTGTATTCAGATTTTATTTACCGCATATGTCTGCGCGCGGCAAAATTAAAATATTTATCTGCGCGACGGGTGATATCGGACAAAATAAATATGTTTAAAAATAAATATGCGCCGAGATTTATTTTATCGCGTTATATGCGCTTAAAAAATATGCGTTCAGGCGGCAAAAGGCAGCTTTCCCTCTCCCCTTCCGTGTGGGGATAATCTGCCGCCCGATTGTGGAGATGTGGGCGGCGACGAATATGAATGAGGGCGGCTTTTCGCGGAGATTTTACAAAATTCCGCAAAATAATGCAAATTTTTTGTGAATAAACCGTTTATCGGGCGGCATATATATGCCGCCCGATACTCTGTAATTCCACATAAAAATTATGCCGCCGACGGTTATTTTTCCGTCGGCGGCGATTGGCTGTATTACGGCGCGCGGGCTTTAAATTACCGCATGCATTGCCGCGCTCCCGTAAATACAGTTATTGGTGAATTTTCGTGAACCCCTTTACTCTCCCGCGAACTGCGAGTTGTAAAGGCTTGCGTAGAATCCGTTCTGCGCCAAAAGTTCCTCGTGTTTGCCCTGCTCGACGATGTTGCCGTCGCGCATTACCAGAATGAGGTCGGCGTTCTTTATCGTAGACAGCCTGTGCGCGATTACGAAGCTCGTTCTGCCGCGCGTGAGGTTATCCATAGCCGTCTGGATTATCTCCTCCGTGCGGGTATCGACGTTGGAGGTCGCCTCGTCGAGTATAAGCATTGGCGCGTTTTCAATCATCGCACGGGCGATGGTTATAAGCTGTTTCTGTCCGCCCGAAATTTCGTCGCCGTTTTCGACGTAGTGGTCGAGCCCGCCGGGCTGGGTGGATATATAGTGCGTTATTCCCGCCGCGTCGCACGCCTTTTTAATCTCTTCGTCGGTTGCCTGCTCAGAATACACTATGTTTTCGCGCAGGGTACCTTCAAACATCCAAGTGTCCTGCAAAACCATGCCGAACAGGTCGTGCACCTCCTCGCGCGGCATATCCTTTATCGAAACGCCGTCTATGGTTATGTCGCCGCTGTTCACCTCGTAGAACCTCATCAGAAGGTTTACCATGGTGGTCTTGCCTGCGCCCGTGGGGCCGACTATAGCGACCTTCCAGCCCGGCTGAACCTTTGCGGAGAAGTCGGGAATTATAACCCTGTCGTCGTTGTAGCCGAATTTTACGTGTTTGAATTCAACTTCGCCGCGCACGCCTTCGGTGAGCTTGCGCTCCTTTCCGCTCTCGTCCTCAAGCTCCTCTTCGCCGAGGAATGCGAACACCCTGCCGCTCGCCGCCGCCGCGCTCTGCAAAACGTTTGCCGCCTGCGCAATCTGCGAGAGGGGGCTCTGGAAGAGGTTTACGTACACGAGGAAGGCGGAGAGGGTGCCGAACGTCACGCCGCTTTCGGGGGTGCTTATCAGTATGCCTGCAACCACGCACACCGCCGCATACGCGAAGTATGAGATGAAAGTCATCGCGGGCTGCATTATGCCCGAGAGCGCCTGCGAGAGGAAAGTCGATTTCTTCAATCTCTTATTCGTCTTTCCGAAGTCCTCGCCCGTGCGTTTTTCGGCGTTGAACGCCTTTATCACGAGCTGGCCGGAGTAGTTTTCTTCGACCTTGCCGTTGAGCACCGCCAGTTCGTCCTGCTGTTTTCTGAACTGCGGCTGCGAGAACTTCATTATAACCATTAAAAGTATGGCCATAAAGGGCACGATGATAAGCACGGTGAGGGCGAGCTGCCAGCAGCTCACGAACATGGCAATCAGCACGCCTGTGAGCATGCATACCGACTGCACCACCATAGACACCGCCTGCTGCATGGAGTTGCCTATCGTGTCGACGTCGTTTGTCACGCGCGAGAGGGTGTCGCCGTAGGCGTGGGAGTCGAAGTATTTTAAGGGCACTTTGTTTATCTTCTGCGAAATCTCCGAGCGCAGCCCGCGGCACAGCCTCTGGGATACGGTCGTCATTATAAAGCCAGAAACGTACGTGCACAGCGCGTTGCTTGCGTAGAATACTATCAGTATTACGGCAAAGCGGGCAAGCTCGTTCATATCTATGGGTATGCCGCCCGTAATTACGTTTACGAGGTCGGAGAGTATCTGCGGCGCAAAGATGGAAATAAGCGTCGCGCCCACTGTAAATACCAGCGAAATTATCACGGGTATGAGGTAGCGGCTCATGTATACTGCGAGCTTGCCGATATTTCTTTTGAATTCGCCTTTTTTCAGCTTCTCTCCGCTGTATCTTGCAGGTTTCATAAGCCGAGTTCCTCCTTCGAGAGCTGTGAAAGCGCAATTTCCCTGTAAACGTCGCAGGTTTTGAGCAGCTCTTCGTGCGTGCCCTCTCCAACGGCCTTGCCCTGGTCGAGCACTATTATCTTGTCGGCGTCCATTATCGTGCCTATGCGCTGCGCCACTATCAGGTTGGTTGCGCCGCTCATCTTCTCCTTAAGGTTTTCGCGCACTTTTTTGTCGGTCTTGTAGTCGAGCGCCGAGAATGAATCGTCGAAAATCATAATCTCCGGCTTCTGCGCAACGGCGCGGGCAATGGAAAGCCTCTGTTTCTGTCCGCCCGAAACGTTTTTACCGCCCTGCGATATCATGCTTGCGTAGCCCTCGGTCATTTCGTTTATAAAGCCGTCCGCCTCGGCAACTTTCGCCGCCTCGATTATCTCGTCGCGGTCTGCCTTGCCGCCGAAGCCTATGTTCTCGGCAACCGTGCCCGAAAACAGCACGCCCTTCTGCG
Organism: Candidatus Coproplasma stercoravium; assembly: GCA_018713165.1. GTDB lineage: Bacteria > Bacillota > Clostridia > Christensenellales > Borkfalkiaceae > Coproplasma > Coproplasma stercoravium. The sequence goes on from DVFR01000019.1 coordinate 33,295, forward strand.
GAACGTAGCCTATCTTGTCGCGCAGCGTGCTCTGCTTTATGTCTTTTACGTTCACGCCGTCGACCAGCACTTCGCCCTCGGTCGCGTCGTAAAAGCGGGGAACGAGGTTTATGAGGGTAGATTTGCCCGAACCCGTGCTGCCGATAAAGGCGATGGTCTGCCCCTTTTCGGCGCGGAAAGAGATGTGTTCGAACACGTCCGCGTCGGCGTCGGGGTAGCGGAAGCTTACGTCTTTAAACTCCACTGTGCCCTCTTCGGTGAGCGGCTTTTCCGTCTCGGGGTCGGCGATGGAGAGGGGAGTGTCGAGCACTTCATTGATTCTCTTTGCCGCAACCTGCGCGCGGGGGAGAAGTATGAACATCATGAGCAGCATCAGAAATGCCATTACCACCTGCGAGGCGAGCGTCATAAAGGATACAATCGTCTGGTATTCAATTTCGCCCGCGTTCATGAGCGAAGCGCCTATCCAGTATATGGCGAGGGTAAGCCCGTTCATAACCAGCATCATCACGGGGCTCATCAGCGCCATAACCCTGCCCGTAAACAGCTGGGTTCTGGTAAAGTCGTCGTTTACCTTGCTGAACTTCGCCTGCTGGTAATTTTCGGCGTTGTATGCGCGCACCACGCGTATGCCCGTAAGATTTTCGCGCGTGACGCCGTTCAACCTGTCGGTGAGCTTCTGCATGAGCTTGAATTTAGGCATTACGGTGAGCATTATGGCGAGAATGCATACTATGAGTATGACTATCGCTATTGCCGTCGCAAGCGTAAGTTCCCCGCTGGACGCGTTTATCTTGCATATCGCCCAGATTGCCATTATGGGCGCGTATATCAGCATGCGCAGCACGAGTATGTTGGCCATATGCACCTGCTGAATGTCGTTCGTCGTTCGCGTTATCAGCGAGGCGGTGGAGAATTTGTTTACTTCCGCTATCGAAAAGCTCTCCACCTTGGAATATACTTTGCCCCTCAGCGTGGCCGAAAGACGGCTCGCCACGAAGGACGCGGCTATTCCCGAAGCCGCCTGGCACAGCGCGGCGCATACGGCGAACACGAGCATGAATCCGCCCTCCGTCCATATGTCGGCGGCGGAGGCGTTCTGCACGGCAATCAGCGCCGCCTGCAAGGCCTCGGCGGAGCCGTACGCCACGCCGTATACCGGCAGCAGCGTGGAAACGTAAGTAAGGTCGGATATCCTCGTCCAGTCGACGAATTCGCCGAATACGTTTGTGCGAAGGTTTACGTTGGTTATGGCGCCCACTATGTTTGAAATCTGGTCGGTCAGCTCCATGGTGAAATATACCTGTGCGACCGTGATTCCCACAATGAGCGCGATTAGCAGCCAATCGAGCGCCTTCAGGTTCTTGTACAGTTTAACCATCGGTTATCTCCCAATTAAATTTTCTGTTTTCTTTTCAAGCCTTGCAAGCATTTTTTCGTTGCAGGTAAGAAAGATTTTCCTCTCTTCGTCGCTCAGGGCGCCCAGTGCCTCGGCTACGTCGGAAATAAATTCCTTTCTGTGCTGCACCAGCGTATGTTCGCCCTTTGCCGTAATGATAACGCTCACCGTCCTGCCCTGCTTTTCGCGGCGGATATAGCCGTCCTCTTCGAGCGGTTTCAATAGCCTGCTCACGTTCGGTAGCGCCAGCCCCGAATGCCTGGCAATCTCGGATACGGTTACGGGCCTTCCCGTGCGCGTTTCGTAGTCGCGCAGGCTTCCGAGTATGGTGAAAATTTTTCCTCCGTCGTCGGAGTGCGACTTGTATTTACGAACGCACGCCCTCATTCTCAGCATGAGTGAAACTACAAGCTCGGCGTCCTTTACCTCGTCCATGCCTCCTCCTTGCGTAAATAGTTATCATTTGATAATTGTTTTATCATTATATGCCGCGCCGCAGGCGCTGTCAACGGTTTTGCCGTGACCGCCGGGTTTATTCACTAACTTTTCAAAATGTTCATTCGGGTTTAAAAAAATGAAACGGCGGTGAATGGGGGAGAGGGTGCGTTTGCCGTTCCGCCCCCCCGCATATGCCCTTTTTACGGCGGCTTTGCCGACGGTATATAAATAACCAGCCCCGCGGCGCCGCCGCGGGGCTGGTTTTATGAATATTTAATTATTTATTTTTATCGCGTGCCGACTCCTCGTCTTTCGCCCTCAGCGAGGCAATATATTCGCTGTATTGCCTGTCGTTGAGTTTAATGATTTTTTTCTTTTTTCCGGACATAAATTACCTCCGCATTTTTTATTTGATTATGGGCGCGGAGGCGTATTTTTATTCGGGAAATCGAAATTAATTTATTATCGCATGCGTGCGTATGAAATTATTTTTGGTAAATAAGGAGCGGCGGATGATGCCGTCCCTTTGCCGCGCCTGCGCGCGAGATTTTTCTGCCGTTTCCCTTCTGGAGACATCTGCCGCTTTCCATAAATGGAAGCCTTCGGCAGAGCAGCATTTTTTTCGCGCGGCAGAGCAGTACTTCGCTCGCGCGGCTTCGCTCAAAATGACGAAGGTATATGAGCTCAACCCCAAAATCACGAAGATTTTACTTCGTCACCAGAAGGAAAATCTGTGAGTAAAATTAATAGCGTTTCAAGCAGGGTTTCCTTGCGCAGAAAGACTCTATTTGCTGCGAAAGCGGGCTCACTGGGTGAGCGCGCACAATTATATTTTAAGAGAGCCCTTAAAATTGTGCGCGCGAGGGCAAAGCCCTTGAAATCACGGAATTTGTCGTGCGTCACCAGCACGAGAAATTCGTGAACTCTTTCACAGCGAACGCACGCGCAGCACGCCCTCGACGGCGGTTATCGCCTCAACCGTCTTTGCGGGAATGTCGCCGTCGATTTCGAGTATCGAGCAGGCGTAATCGCCGCGGCTCGAGCTTGCCATGTGCGCGATGTTCAGCCCCTGCTGGGATATTGCCGAGGTGAATTTTGTGATTATGTTCTTTACGTTGCGGTGCAGTATGCAAACCCTGCCCTTGCCTTCGTCGCGCGCGAGCGAAACGGAGGGGTAGTTTACGCTGTTGGCAATATTCCCGTTTTCGATGTAGTCGACGAGCTGGTGCGCCGCCATAACCGCGCAGTTGTCCTCCGCCTCGGGCGTGCTTGCGCCGAGATGGGGCACGCATATGCAGTTTTTAACGCCTATGAGCTTGTCGTTGGGGAAGTCGGTTATGTACCTGCCTACCTTGCCGCTTTCGAGCGCCTCTATCATGTCGTCGGTGTTCACGAGCTCGCCGCGGCTGTTGTTGATGATTACCACGCCGTCCTTCATCTGCGCGATGGTGTCTTTGTTAATCATTCCCTTAGTGTCGGGAGTGAGGGGAACGTGCATGGTTATAAAGTCGGCGTTCTTATATATGTCCTCGCGTTCGGGCACGACTTTAATGTGCGGCGAGAGCGCGAGCGCGTTCATGGTGGAAAGGTAGGGGTCGGTGCCCGTCACCTCCATGTTAAGTCCGTATGCGGCGTTTGCAACGGCGACGCCTATCGCGCCCAGACCTATAACGCCGAGCATCTTGCCCTTTATCTCGCTGCCGACGAATTTCGACTTGCCTTTCTCCACGAGTTTGCCTACGTTTTCGCCCTCGCCCTTTAAGGTTTTAACCCAGTCTATCGCGTCGGTAATCTTTCTGCCGCCGAGGAAGAGTTCGCATATAACGAGCTCTTTTACGGCGTTGGCGTTGGCGCCGGGAGTATTGAACACTACTATGCCTTTTTCGGCATAGTCGGCTACGGGTATGTTGTTGGTGCCCGCGCCTGCGCGCGCAACCGCGACCAGCCTGTCGCCCGGTTTATAGTCGGCCATCTGCGCCGAGCGCACCATTATGCCGTCGGGATTTTCGCAACTGTCGCCGTAGCCGTATCCCGCAAATATCGCGTCGGCGAGCGGGCTTATCGCGTTTAATTTAAGTATCTGTTTTGCCATCTTTTTGTCCCCCTTTCAGGTTTATTTGTTTTCGAGTTCGAATTTCTTCATGAACTCTATGAGCGCCTTCACGCCCTCGACGGGCATGGCGTTGTATATCGAAGCCCTCATGCCGCCGACGAGCCTGTGCCCCTTTAAGGATACAAGTCCCGCCTTCTTTGCCTCGGCGATGAATTTTGCGTCGAGCTCGGCCGAAGGGGTCACGAAGGGCACGTTCATTATCGAACGGAATTCCTTTACGACGTTGTTTTTGAACAGCGAAGAATTGTCGATAAAGTCGTACAAGAGCCCCGCCTTGTATTCGTCGAGCTCGTTCATCGCCTTAACGCCGCCCTTTGCCTTCAAATCCTGCAATACGAGGTCGGCCATGTATATGGAGAAGCAGGGAGGGGTGTTGTAGAGCGAGCCGTTCTCGTCCTGTATCTTCCATTTGAGCATGGTGGGGCAAATTTTCAGCGGGTCCTGAATGAGGTCGCGCTTTGCAATCACAATCGTGACACCCGCGGGCGCGAGGTTCTTCTGCGCGCCTGCGTATATCACGCCGAACTTTTTAACGTCTATCTCGCGGGAGAATATCTCCGACGACATGTCGGCGACGAGCGGAGCTTTGCATTCGGGGAACTTCGCGTACCTCGTGCCGAATATGGTGTTGTTGGAGGTTATGTGAACGTAGTCGGCGTCCTCGGAGTAGCTGAGCTTGCCGACGTCGGGTATGTAGGTGTAAGTCTTGTCGGAACTGTCGCCAATCTTAACCGCCTCGCCGTAAATCTGGCCTTCCTGCCATGCCTTTTTGGCAAAGTTGCCGGTAACGATGTAGTCGGCCTTGCCGTTGTGCATCATGTTGAGGGGCACGGCCGCGAACTGGGTGGAGGCTCCGCCCTGCACGAATATAACGGCATAGTCGTCGGGCACGTTCAGAAGTTCGCGCACGAGCGTCTCCGCGTCTTTGACTACGGCGTCGAAAGCCTTGTCGCGGTGCGAAATTTCGGTGACCGACATTCCCGTTCCCGCAAAATCGAGGAACTCTTTCTGCGCCTTTTCCAAAACAGAGAGGGGCAGGGTCGAAGGCCCTGCGGAAAAGTTGTAAACTCTCATAATTCCTATCTCCCAAAAATAAAATTTTACGATGAGGCGGAGCGCGGAGAGGACCAAAAGTCCGCCCGTCCGCGCCGCAGCGCGTCGCGCTGTGACCGTATAATGACTTTATTATACTACAGTGCTCGCCAAATTTCAACTTCAGAGAGCAAATTGTTCGATATTTTTTTAGCAAAAAGCGTATGCGCGCGCCGCAAAAGCCGCGCAAAACGGCGCAAAAATGTGATGGGTGCGGCATATTGGCGCACCAATTAAAAAAAATTTGCGCTATTTTGCAAAAATTTTCGGCAATTATATTTACAATTTTGGTTTTTTGGTGTAGAATTATTTTGTAAGCAAAACGTGCGGCGATATATTAAACGGTATAAAATAGACTCGCCGCCCTGAGAGGTGCAATTATGGCAGGTATCTTCAACAAGAAAAACGATAACGGCCGGCAGACGACTTACGCCACCAAGGCAGACGTAATACTGCAGCGCCAGGCCGAAATCGTCGGTAAACTCGACATGCTGCTCGCCGGGCAGAAGCCCGCGCCCGACAATTCGGTTGCCGATAAGGTGAACGAAAAACTCGCGCAGGAGCTCTCCTACCTCAGCAAACAGAACAGCGCCATCTTCGAGAAAGTTCTCGCCGAGAACGCCCAGCTCAGGAGGGAGATAAACTTCGTGTCCGCCCAGTGCGAAAACGTGTTCGTCAAACTCTCGGGCATGATATCCTCGCTCGAAGAAAAGATAAGCGAGTCTGCAATCGACTACGACAAAGTAGCGGAGGCAGCGCAGGAACATACCGAGGCCGCCGCCGCGGACGCGGAGCCCGCGTTCGACGACGAGGTTGCGCCCGCCGCAGTGACGGAGGAGGCAGAGGGCGACGAACAGCTCACCATCTCCTCAAACGGCTACATAGATTACGACGAACTTGCCGACCGCCTTGCAGGCAAGCTCGAAGAGAAGGGGCTTTTAAGCGGGCTCGACTATGACGGGCTTGCAAAGAAGGTTGCCGACAGCATGCCTCCCCGGGAGGTCATCTCGCCCGACTACATAGCGTCCAAGGTTGCCGAGCAAATCGTCATACCCCAGGTTGTCGTGGGCGAAAACGGAGAGGCTAAGCCCATAGAGGTTCACGCCACCGCCGAAGTCGACTACGACGAGATAGCAAACCGCGTAGCCGAAAAGCTCGCGCCCGCAGCTTCTTCCGAAGAGGTTGTGGAGGCCGCGGCCGAACAAACCGCAGAGCAGACGGAGGGTACCGGCTCCGACGCGCTCGCCGACGAGATTGCGCGCAAGGTAAGCGCGCTCTCGCCCAACGATTTCGACATCATAGTGGACGACGAAGGCTGCCGTTCGCTTGCCGAGGCCGTGGTTGAAAATCTCGACTACGACCGCATAATCGAAAAGCTCGCCGCAAAGGGCGTCGCGGGCGAAGTTGCCGTAACCGACGCTGCCGCCGAGGAAACCGAACCTGCCGGCGCAGACGAGATTGCCCAGCTCGTATCCGACAAGCTCGCCGCAAACGGCATCAACGAAGAGGCGATTGCCGACAAGACAGCGGCGGCGCTCTCCAACTGCATGCCCGAAGTCGACGGCGACGAAATTGCCGACAAGGTTGCCGCGGCAGTTCTCGCGTCGATACCCGCGACCGAGATTGACTACGACGCAATCATAAACGGCGTTGCCGAAAAACTCGGAGGAAAGGCCGAAACCGTCGAAACTTCTTCCGAAGAGGTCGTTCCAGCCGCGGATACCGACGAGGTTGCGGACGACTACGATATCGTCATAGACGAAGAAGGTCTCAAAAAGATAACCGAAAGCATCTCGTGGAAAGTTACGGCGTCTACCAACGCCATGCTCGAGGGCATGGACGACAAGCTCGCCGCAATGAAGAGAGAGCTTGAAGAGATGCGCTCCGCGCTCGCCGAAGAGAAGGCGGCAGACGAAGTTGCCGACGAGATAAACGAAGAGGCAGCCGAAACGACAGAGGCCGCGGTTGAAGAGACTGCCGAAGAAGCTCCCGCCGCAGTTTCCGCAGACGTCGACGAGATAGCGCGCAAGATAGACGAACTCACCGCCCGCATCGACGAGCTGCTCACCCCCGACGAGGAGGACTATGAAGAATCCGCCGAAGAGACTGCCGCACCCGTTGCAGACGTAAGCGGAGAGATTGGCGAAATTAACCGCAAGATAGACGAACTCACCGCCCGCTTCGAGGAACTCATCTCCGCAGACGAAGAGCCCGAAGAGGAAGGCGAAGAGGTTGCCGAGGCAGAAAACGCCGAAGAAGCTCCCGCTCCCGCGGTTGCAACGAGCGAGGAAGTAAATGAGCTCGGACGCAAGATAGACGAACTCACCGCCCGCTTCGAGGAGCTCATCTCCGCAGACGAAGAGCCCGAAGAGGAAGGCGAAGAGACTGCCGAGGCCGAAAACGCCGAAGAGGCGGAGGGCGAGGACGAAGTTAAGGCCGAACTCGAGGCTATAAGGACGGCGCTCGACGAGATAAGGCACGACCCCGCAATCCAGGAGCTGAAAGGCGAAGTCGCCGAGCTCACCGCAAGGATTGACGAGCTGTTTGCCGAACCCGAAGAGGCGGAGGTTGCCGAGGGCGAAGAGGAAACCGACCCCGTACAGGCGGAATTTGACGAAATAAAGGAAAAGCTCGAAGAGATAAGAAACGACCCCGCGCTCCAGGAGCTGAAGGGCGAGGTTGCCGAACTCACCGCGAGGATTGACGAGCTTGTAGCCCGCGGCGCGGAAGAGAGCGCAGAGGCCGAAGAGTCCGAACCGGCAGACGACGCGGCGCTCGGCGAAATAAAGGAAGAGATTGAAGATATAAACAGGCAGCTCGACCAGATTAAGGCGATGCTTGCCGCGGGCGCGGTTGTCGCGGCAGCCGCCGCGGCTCAGCCCGAAGAGGAAGCGGAGCAGGAAGAACCCGTTGAGGAAGAACCTGCCGAAGAACCCGTTGCCGAAGAAGTTGTAGAAGAAGTTGCCGAAGAGGCGGAAGAGCCCGTTGAAGAAGTTTCGGAGGAAACCTCAGAGGAAACCGCCGAAGAGGTTGCAGTCGAAGAGCCCGAAACTGTAGAGGAGTCCGAAGAGGAGACGGCCGTTGAAGCTGCGGAAGAATCTGCAGAAGAGCCCGCTGAAGAGGCTGCGTCTGAAGAGCCCGCGGCAGAGGACGAGGGCGAAGAGGAAGAAGAACAGCTTGTAACCGTCAGCGACATTGTCGACGAGAGCGAACTTTCAGACGAGCCCGAGGACGAAGTTCTCGAAAACATCTTCGACGACGTGGAGGAACAGACGGTTAAGGGTGAAGCGCAGCCCGACGGAATACCCGGCATAAGCAACGGCGGCGTCGACTTCGCCAACATGATGAAGTACAACCGCAGTTTCATCGCAAGAATTATCCAGAGCAGCGACGACGTAAAGCGCTACTACGGCCAGATAAAGAATGCGATGCTTGCATACAAAAAGGTAAACTCCTCCATAGCGTGGGGCGCCGAGCGCTTCAATAAGGGCAGGGAGACGATAGCAAAACTCAAAATCAGGGGTAAGACGCTCTGCCTGTACCTCAACCTCGACCCCAATGAATTCAAAACTTCCGTTTACCACCAGATAGACGTATCCGACAACAAGTCGATGCACGGTACGCCGATGATGGTAAAGGTAAAGAGCCCTCTCGGCGTTAAAAAGGCGATTCGCCTGATAGACGCCATGCTCGCAAAGCGCAACGGCGAAAAGAGACCCATACAGGAGAGGGATTACGCGGCTATGTATCCTTACGAAACGATTGAAGAGCTCATCGAAGACGGACTCGTTAAGGACGTAAGCAAGAACAAGTAAAATATAAACAATTTTACAAAAAGAGGGGGTTGATATATTTTTTATCAACCCCCGAAATTTAGTTTTAAGATTTTTTTCTTTATTCCGGTCAGAGAGCTTTTTTTGGGGGGATTGATTTGGGAATATGCGGCAATCACCGCATATTCATTCGCCGCGCGGCGCGGTTTAACGCCGCGGAAAATACATAGCGCGCTTTGCCGCGCGCATAATTTTATTGTACGGCGCGGACAGCTGCGCCGAGGGAGTATACAGATTGGAAAACGATAACAAAAAAAAGACGCCGAAACTGCGCATAGGCCGCGTCGGCAAACCCTCCGAGGGTACTCCGCTCGTTCAGTCGGGCGGCTTCTCACAGTTTTTGTACCTCGGAAATTCGGGCGACAAGGGCGATGAAGAAAAGCCCGCAAAGCAGCCCAAAAAGCGCGGACGCACAGATTCGGCAAGCACGGATAACGCAGCCGCCGCAGACGAAAACCAGGCAAAGAGGGGCGGCAAGAGCCGCCGTGAAAAGAACGGCGCGCGCGACGGACAGCCCGAGACTAAAAAACTCCGCCTCAAAAAGGGCGGCGGCGATTTGCCCGCGGATGAAAAACCCGCCCGCAAAACGCGCGCAAAGAGGGAAAAGCAGGTTAAAATAATTTTCCTCGGCGGCGTGGGCGAGATTGGCAAAAATATGACGGCGATTGAGTACGGCGAGGATATAATCATAATCGACGCGGGCATAATCTTCCCCGACGAAGAACTGCCCGGAATCGACCTCGTCGCGCCCGATATATCCTACCTCGTCGCAAACAAGCACAAGGTAAAGGCGCTGCTTCTGACGCACGGACACGAGGACCACATAGGCGGAGTGCCCTATTTCCTGCGCGAGATAAACGTGCCCGTATACGGCACGCGCCTCACGCTCGCGCTCGTCGACAACAAGCTGCGCGAGCACCGCATAAACGACGCGAAAGAGATAATAGTCGCCCCCGGCGACCGCGTAAAGATTGGCGCGTTCGACGTGCTGTTCGTAAACGTAAACCACTCTATAGCGGGCGCCGTCGCGCTCGCGATAGATACGCCGCAGGGGCTTATATTCCACAGCGGCGACTTCAAGATTGACCTCACGCCCGTGGCGGGCGAACCCATCGATTTAAAGACGATAGGCGACATAGGCGAGCACGGCGTTTTGTGCTATCTCGGCGAGAGCACGAACATAGAGCGCCCCGGCTACACCATGAGCGAAAAGACGGTCGGCAGCACGCTCGACAGGCTTTTCAACGAAAATTCCACCCGCAGGCTTATCATCGCCACCTTTGCCTCCAACGTGCACAGATTGCAGCAGATAATCGACCTTGCGGTAAAATACAAGCGCAAAGTCGCGCTCTCGGGCAGGAGCATGCTCAACGTCGTCGACGCCGCCGAAAATATAGGCGATTTGAATATCCCCGACGGCGTGCTCGTCGACGTATCCCGCACCAAAAAGATACCCGACAGCGGGCTTGTGATAGTTTCCACAGGCAGCCAGGGCGAGCCGATGAGCGCTCTCACGCGCATGGCAAACGGCGAAAACCCCTCGGTTACCGTCGGCGAGAACGATACGATAATCATCTCCGCTTCTCCCATACCCGGCAACGAAAAGGGCATTTACAACGTAATAAACAACCTCTACCGCAAGGGCGCGAACGTCGTGTATGAAAGTCTCGAAAATATCCACGTTTCAGGTCACGCCTGCCGCGAAGAGCACAAAATAATGCACAGGCTGTTAAAGCCCAAATTCTTCATTCCCGTGCACGGCGAATACAGGCACCTCAAAAAGCACGCCCAGCTCGCGCGCGAACTCGGTATGAAGGAGAGCAATATCTTCCTTCCCGATATCGGCAACTGCGTGATGCTCACGTCGGAAACGCTCCGCCAGGGCGACAACGTGCCTTCGGGCTCCCGCCTCATCGACGGCGACGGCATAGAGGACGAAAAGGCGAGCACGGTAATGCAGGACAGGCGCCAGCTCGCCTCCGACGGACTCTTTATAGTTTCGGTAGTGGTTTCGGGCGGCGAAGTTATAGGCGAACCCGCCGTCAACAGCCGCGGCTTTATTTTCGGTTTCCACAAGGACTACCTCGCCGAAATCCGTTCGGTAATACAGAACGCGATAGAGGGCTACGACCTCTCAATCGGCAGTGTGGACGAGCTCAAGCGCGCAATAAAGCGCACGCTTAAAAATTATCTCTTAAAGAAAACTAAGCAGAGCCCGATGATAGTGCCCGTCGTAGTTGAATTATAACAACATTCTAATTGCATCGCTTTCCCTTGTATAAGCGGCGCAATACTGTGTTGCGTTTGCGGCTTCGTTCGGTCATGTACGTCTTTGTACACTCCCTCACGACATTCCGCACGCGCCTTGTCTTGCTTGCTTCTGCAAGGGGTATCGGTGCGGGGATTGTTGTAGTTAAAAGGCTCCCTTGTGTAAAGGGACGAACATTGCTATTCTACAAACAGCGGATACCCGCTGTTTGAGCAATGTGAGATGAGCAAACACAAAGTGAAAGGCGTTTGCGGTGACCGAAAACGGCGTTTCCCTTGCGCCGTTTGAGAATGGCGACGGAGTCGACTGAGGGATTGTATCGGTGTCAGTTACCCGCATGGTTTAAATATATGGACGAATTTTCATATGCGCACAGAGACACCTCTCCCGAAAGTTCGGGCAAGGGGCTGGCGCGCTTCAACAAACCGAATATCCCGCCCGAACTTCAGGCGGTGCGCGAGGGCGCCTTTGAACGCGAAATTCCCGTCGCGGGCGACGACACGCTCTGCTTTTTAATGGCCCAGGTCGCCGCCGTAAAGCCGAAGAGAATTTTAGAGCTCGGCACGGCGGTCGGCACTACTGCCGCGGCGATGGCGCTCGTCTGCCCCGACGCGGAGATTGTCACCGTGGAAAAGGACGAGAGATTCTACAAAGAGGCGATAAAAACCTTTCAGCTCTGCTGCCCGAATGCAAAAATAAAGCCGATATTCGGCGACGCGGGCGAGGTGATAGAGGTGCTCGCGGGCGTGTTTGATTTTATATTTATGGACAGCGCCAAGGTGCAGTATATAAAGTATCTGCCCCGTTTAAAACAGCTCCTGCCGCGGGGAGGCGTGCTCGCCGCCGACGACGTGCTCCTCTTCGGCTGGGCAAGCGGCGAGGCTGAAGTGCCCAAAAAGCGCAGAATGTTCGCCGCGCACATAGAGGAGTACCTTGCGGCGGTCTCCTCCGACGAAGAACTCATAACCTCGGTGATAAAGGTGGGCGACGGAATCGCCCTTTCCGTAAAAAAATAGTCATGAACAACGTTGAACTTCTTGCCCCTGCGGGCAACTTTTCAAAATTAAAAACGGCAATCTACTTCGGCGCCGACGCTGCGTATCTCGGCGGAAAAGATTTTTCCCTGCGCTCGTTTGCCGATAACTTTTCGCGCGAGGAGCTTACGGAGGCGGTGAAATACGCGCATGCGCGCGGCAAAAAGGTGTACGTTACGGTGAATATCTACGCCCGCAACGGCGACCTTGAAAAGATGGAGGACTACTTTGCCTTCCTCGCGGAGAGCGGTGCCGACGCGGCGCTCATTTCCGACCCCGGCGTTTTATACGCCGCAAAAAAAGCCGCCCCGCGCCTTGCCGTGCATATCTCCACGCAGGCAAACGTCACCAACAAATACGCCGTAAAATTCTGGCGCGAGATGGGGGCGGAGAGGGTCGTGCTCGCGCGCGAACTTTCGCTTGCCGAAATTGCCGAAATCCACGCCTTTGTCCCCGATATCGAGCTCGAGGCGTTCGTCCACGGCGCAATGTGCATCTCATATTCGGGCAGGTGCCTCTTATCGGATTATCTCGCGGGTCGCCCTTCGAACCGCGGCGAGTGCGCGCAGGCGTGCCGCTGGAACTATTCGCTCCGCAGAAACGACGGCGAAAACGGCGGGTGGCTCCCGATAGAAGAGGACGAAAGGGGCGCATATATCCTCAATTCAAAGGATTTGAACATGTCGGCATATCTTAGCGAAATGCGCGCCGCAGGCGTGTATTCCTTTAAGATAGAGGGCAGAATGAAGAGTGAATATTACCTTGCGACCGTGATAAACGCCTACCGCAGGTGTATCGACGGCGGCTTTACCCCCGCCGTGGAGAGGGAGCTTTTAACTGCCGCCCACCGCGACTATACCACGGCGTACGCCCTGGGCGAAAACCACGAAACGGTGAACTACTCAAACAGCCAGACGAAGGGCGACTGCGATTACATAGGCAACGTCATCGGCTGTGAAAACGGCTTTGCAAAGATTGAGATGCGCGGCAGATTTTACGCGGGGGACGAGCTTGAAGTGCTCTCGCCCTCGGATAATTTCGGCAAGTCGTTCACGGTTACCGAGGTGTACGATTCGAACGGCGAACCCGTCTCCGACTGCAAGCGCGTGCAGGAGGTGTACAGCGTAAAGTGCCCCTATGCACTCTCCGCGGGCGATATCGTGCGCCGCAGAAAAAAATAATTTTTTAATTTGATATATGCGTATATGTCCATAAAAATATATACGCATATTTGCATTTAACCCCAATATATGCCGCAAATAACGCTTTTTTTGGTGAAAAAAATATGGATTATCCCGTAAAAAATATTTATAAAGAACTCAAAAATAAAAAGGCCGTCGTCGCCGTTCCCGGCTCTAAAAGCATAACGGCGCGCGCACTCTTCATCGCCGCGCTGGCAAAGGGTACGTCCACGCTGTACGGCGCGGGGCTTTCGGACGACTGCCTCACCTTTATCGACTGCCTTAAAAGTTTAGGCATAAACGTATATTTAAACGGCACCACGGTAACGGTTGAGGGTTGCGGCGGAAGGCTGCCCGTAAAGAGCGGCGAGGTGTACGTGGGCAGCGCGGGCACGGCGGCGCGCTTTATAACCGCTCTTCTGGCCTTTTCGGAGGGCGAATTTGTCGTGCGGTCATCTGAACAGATGAAAAAGCGGCCTATGGGCGGCCTGATTTCGGCGCTTGAAAAGGCGGGCGCATGTTTTGAGTTTTTGGAGCGCGAGGACTGCTTTCCCTTTAAAATTTGCGGCACCTCCGCGCCTGCGAAGGAGATTACCGTAGATATCACCAAAAGCAGCCAGTTCATGTCGGCAGTTTTAATGGCGGGCGTGTGTGCCGCCGGCGGCATGACGGTAAAAGCTGTCGGCAGCCACGGCATGGACTACATAAATATGACGTGCGATATCATGTGGTCGTTCGGCGTTGAAGTTTATGCGGGGGACGGCGGCGTATATGCGGTAAACGGCACATATTCGGCACGCAAATACGATATCGAGCCCGATATCTCCGCCGCGTGCTACTTCTATGCAATCAACAGAATACTCGGCACGGATATAAAAGTAAAGGGCGTTATGCCGCACACCTGCCAGGGCGATATTCAGTTTATAAAGCTCATGCAGGGCGGCTTCGACGGCGGCGAGATAAACATGTCGTCATTCTCCGACCAGGCACTCACGATGGCGGCAATTGCGCCCTATTTTTCAAAACCCACGCACATATGCGGTATCGAACATATCCGCGGGCAGGAGTGCGACAGAATAGCGGCAATCGTTAAAAACCTGCGCGCCATGGGCGTTGAATGCGAAGAGAGCGCAGGCGGGGTGACGATATACCCTTCGCAGCCGAAGCCTGCGGACATAGATACTTTCGGCGACCACAGAGTTGCCATGAGCTTTGCGGTAACGGGTCTGCGCGCCGACGGCATCGTTATAAAAAATGCCGAAGTGTGCTCTAAAACGTTCGGCGAATTTTTTGGGGTTTTAAACGGGCTCATTGCAGAGCTTGCCTGATAGCCGCTGCGCCCGGCAGGTTGAGTCAGCTGTATGAATGTTATTAAGTTGATATTAAGTTATAATTGCCCCTGCGGCGCCGAAAATTTTTCGGCGCCGCAGGGGCGTTTTTGTACAACGTATAGCCCGAGGCGATTTCATGCGCCCGCGGCACAAATACTGCCGCCCGCATTACGCAGAGGCAATTTTTACAAATTAAAATATTTTCAGGTTAAAATAATTTTTCCTATTGCATATTTGTGCATAAGATGATATAATACTTATACGGCAGAATCATTTTCGTATTTCCGTGTCAATCAGATTTTTGCGCGGCGCGCGTGCAATATGCGTCGGCGTGAAAAAATATATTAAAGGAGGGCATTTTTATGATGCTCAAAAACGTAAAAATGCCGATGACAGCGGGGGGGGTACAAGTAGCCGCCGCTCCTTAAAATCGGCGCTCAAACGCGGCTTTACTATTATGGAGCTCGTAATAGTGATAGCGGTAATCGCGGTGCTTGCCGCCGTACTTATTCCCACTTTCGCCAATATCACCGAAAGGGCGAATGAGAGTAATGACACGCAGCTTGTTCGTAACCTTAATACTGCTTTACTTGTAGATGGTGAAAGTCACGAGACTATGCAAGACGCTTTGGAAGCAGTGCGCGAGTCGGGTTATGATGTCGCGAAAATTAATGCCAGCGCAACAAATAGCGAAATACTTTGGGATAGCGCAAATGATGTCTTCTGTTATAAGAACGGAGATGAGATTAAATATATTCCTGAAAGCTCGCTTGCGGTTGCTAATCCCGAACCTTATCAGTTTTGGCAGATTTCCGATAGTGTAAGCGATACGTATTCAACATATCTTTATAATTACACTGGTAATGGTGTAATTGAAAATCTCACTACCGGGTTGGACGTCGGCGAGGAAACGGGTATTACTGAAATTACATATGACCGTTCAACTGCAACTGATGCCAGAGAGGTAACCATTCGCACCAATGGCGGAGAGTTAAACATAAATGCCGCAAATGATGTTGTCAATCATTATGGTGCAGCAAGTATTGTTGATATAACTGCTATTGACACCGAATCCTTCCATGAGTTTGGAAATGTTTCGTGGTTCCGCATAGTTACGGGACATGTTGTGCTCGAAAGCGATAGCAATGTTTTGTCTATGTGCATTCAGGCTGTAAACAACGAGGTAAAGGCAAATATAACGAAACACGAAAATGCCTTTGTTAAGGACTATAAGACATTTCAGGGGGATAAAAAGGCTTCAAGTGTTCTTGTAAATGGTGAGACGGTTGTGATTACCGATTTGCCTATATCTCAGGCCGCATTCGGGAAAGATAACGAAATTGTTTTAACAGGTGGTGTTGCTGAAACAAGTGGAGTGCAATTTTTAAAACTATCCGAAGCTTGTCGCAATGCAACTGCTGGAGGGACAGTAAAATTACTGCAAGATATTTACTTAACTTCAGTTTTGCAAGTTCAAAAGGAATTAACTATCGATTTGAATGGTTACGGGATATATAGTAATATCGAAAGCGGGATAGCTAGTGGAGATATAACAAATAGTGATATAAATAAGTCTGCAATGATTTTAGTGTCATCAAAAGACGGCAACCTTACAGTTGTGGACAGTAGCCCTGATAAAACTGGCGTAATTGATATACAAGAGGGAAATGAAGGGTTTGCTATAACAGTTCACGGGAATGAACAAACTGGTGGAGGACGAGCTAAGCTTACCATAGAGGCTGGTACAATAATTGGCAATATGCATTCGGTATTTGTCGGATATGGCGAATTGATTGTTAACGGAGGAACGTTTAGAATTTATACCGATGACAGTAGCGAGTATGTATCTATCAACTGTGAAGACACACGTTTTGCGGCAAGGACGGCAACAGTTTCTATAACAGGCGGCAGATTCTACAAGTTTGACCCCACAAAGAGTGCGGAGGCAGGCAACCCCAGCTTTGTGGCTGAAGGCTATGAGGTTTTGCCCGAAGATTCAGATGGCTATTTTGAAGTTGTTAAAAGTAATTAAATAAAACTCATATCTTTCGATTTATGCGCCCGCGGCGAACGCCGCGGGCGCATTTCTATAATTGCAAAATTTTAATTTGCCCCGCATATATGCCGCAAATAACGCTAATTTTTTATGTAAAATATTAAAATTACCGGCAAAAATCAATCCGCCCCGAAATTTCGCGTGCGGTGACGGCGGCTGAAATATTGAAACATTTTCAACAATTTTATAAATTAATGCGTAAAAAATAGACAAAATAATTTAAAAAATGTAATATAATATCCGTCTGTTTTATGCTCCGTTTATTTTTGCGGGGTAAAATAAAAAACGGTGCCGCAAGTGTGCGGCTACGGTGTTTTGCTATGACGTTGGAATATTTCAGTACCTTCTATTTCGTGTATCCCGCGCTGTGCGTGGCGGCCTTTTTTATTCTGTTCTTCGTTCTGCGGGGGCGCAGCAAAAAAACGGTCTATTGGGTGCTCTTTGCCCTGCTTGCGCTCAACTTTGTGCTGCACTTCGTAAAGCTCGCCTTTCCGCCCTACGTCGACGGTCTCCCCGGCACGATTCGCAAGGCGACTTTCGAAAATATCTGCGCGGTGAGCACGCTCGTGTTTCCTTTCCTCATGCTCTCAAAAAAGCCGCTTTTGTGGGACTATATGTTCTATATCGGCGTTATAAGCGGCTTTGCCGCCATGTTTGTGCCCATGAACATAATCGGGCTGGGCGTGTTCGAGTTCGAAACGATACGTTTTTATATCTGCCACGGTTCGCTGTGGATAGCGCCCCTTTTAATGGTGCTCTTTAAAGTTCACACCTTAAACTACCGCAGGGTGTTCAAAGTAATTTTGCTGTATTTCGCCTGCCTGTTCCTCATTCTGTTCAACGAAATCGTGCTCATGGTGATAGGCTGGGTTGCTCCGCCCGAATCGTTCGAGGGCACGCTGTGGGACTATTTTCTGAGCAACGTAGAGCGCAACAGCGGCTTTATCTTCGGCCCTCCTCCCGAGTTGGAGCAGATTGCGCAGTTCCTGCTCGTGCTCACGCCGTCATTCTTCAAACCGGGGAAATATATCGACGTATACATGCCCGTGCTGTGGGAGGTCGTTCCCGTGCTGATATACGGCATGATTGGCGGCACGGCGATAAGCGCGATTTGGGACCATAAACGCATGGCGGAGGATATCGCAAAAGTAAAGGCGTACTTCGGCAAAAAGTTCAAACGCGCAAGGCTCGGCCGTGCAAAGAGCAGGTTTGCAAAGCCCGTTTTCAACAGCGGAAAGCGCCTGCGCAGGGCTAAACTCAACAGATTTTAAGCGTGAATAAACTTACGGATTTTAATTTAAGTATGCCGCCGCGCGGAAATTTTTCCGCGCGGCGGCATTTCTTTTAGTGTTTGTGTGCCTCCGGCGCAAAGCGCCTGAGGGACTGAAACGTAAATTTATCCGATTTTAATCCCCCTTTTGATTTCCCCATTTAAAAAGGGGGACTGGTTAGTTGGCGCTTTACACAAATGGGACTGACGGCATAAAGCCTCCTTTTTTAAAGGGAGGTGGCACGCGCAGCGTGACGGAGGGATTGACCTCCGTTAACAGAGTGAGCCTGGGCGGCGCGACTATTGACCTACGGAAGCTTAACGGAGAGCCCGGATACTTCGGCACATTTTGCGCAAATTACCGTTGCGCGCACGCGCGAAAGGTGGTATAATAAAAATGTATTACCCGTGAGCATACTACCCGTGCGGCTCATTTTTATTTTGCGGCCGCGAGGTGTGCGCCCGTCGGGCGCAAAAAAAAGGTGAGTGCATGACGTTTGACCCTACCAACCCATATTATTACATGTACCCGATACTCGGCATGGCGGTGTTTGCCCTGCTCTATTTCGTGCTCCGCGCAAGGAGCGCCCGCACGCAGAATGTCGTGCTCTTTTTGCTGCTTGCGGCAAACTTCGCGCTCCACTTTTTAAAGCTGCTCTTCCCGCCGTACAACACAGAGGGCAAGTTCGACTACTATATCCAGACGATAACGCCCGAAAACGTGTGTGCGATAAACACGATGATTTTCCCCTTTTTATTCCTGTCAAAGAACGGGGCGCTGCGCGACTATATGTTCTACATCGGCGTGATAAGCGGAATCGCCGCAAGCTGGATACCCATGTCGATTGACGACGCGGGCGTGTTCGATTTCGACACCATCCGCTACTATTCCTGCCACACCGTGCTGTGGGCTGTGCCGCTACTAATGGTAGTGCTCGGCAGGCATAAGCTAAATTACCGCCGCATAATCTTCGTTCCGCTCATATACATTCTCGACCTTGTCGTGATTGTCGCCAACGAATCGCTCCTCGTCGCGCTCGGGCTGGAAAAGGCAAACCAGATTTTATCGTACGGCAACGGCGGCATGGCGTTTGCGCCCTACCACAGCCTCGAAGATACCGCCATACTCGATTTTCTGCTCATATTCGTGCCGTCGTGGTTCAAACCATCGGCGGAAAACGCAAACTACGCTCCCGCGCTGTGGCAGCTCGGACCGGCGGTCATTCTCGGCTGCCCGCTCGGCTTTTTAATGTGCCTTTACTGGGAGTGGCGGCACTTCTTTGACGACGTTAAAAGGTTGTTTTTGTTCCTTTCGCGCCCGTTCACGGCATACCGTTTCGGGCGGAGGAAAATAAAGTTTTACGGCGCCGAAAAAAACCGTGTGCGCGGCAGGCGCGTGCGCGCGGGCAGGGTGCGCTGAAACTTGCGGCGCGGCGCGCCGCAAATTAATAAAATATATATAAAATAAGTCGCGCGCGGTACAAACGGAATCGCATTTTTCTATAAGTTGGGCTTATATTCAATATAAAAACTTGCGAAAAACAACCGTGCCGATATTGTTTGACAGCATAATTTATTTATTTTATAATTTTGGTGTAATCGCAAACGGGAGTGCGGAACGCGCGTTGCGTTCCCGCCCCGAAGTGAAAGATAAGGGGAGAAAGATGAGAGAGCCCCGAAATAACGTTTACGGAAAAAAATAAAATTTTTAAAGGAGAAAAGATATATGAATCTTCCCGAAAAGTTCGGCGAAAACGTATTCAACGACGCCGTGCAGAAGGAAAGGCTCCCCAAGGAAGTGTACAAATCGCTCCGTGCCACGATTGAGGCGGGCACGCAGCTCGACGTATCGATAGCGGGCGCCGTCGCCGCCGCCATGAAGGACTGGGCGGTATCCAAGGGCGCAACGCACTATACGCACTGGTTCCAGCCTCTCACGGGCCTCACCGCGGAAAAGCACGACAGCTTCATAGAGCCCGAGGGCGACAAGGTTATAATGCGCCTCACGGGCAAGAGCCTGATAGTCGGCGAACCCGACGCGTCCAGCTTCCCTTCGGGCGGTTCGAGGGCAACGTACATGGCGCGCGGCTATACGGCGTGGGACCCCACGTCGCCCGCGTTCGTTAAGGGCACCACGCTCTACATACCCTCAATCTTCGTCTCCTACACGGGCGAAACGCTCGACAAAAAGTCGCCCGTTTTAAAGTCGATGAAGGCGCTCGACATGCAGGCCAAGAGAATTTTAAAGCTCTTCGGCATAGAGTGCAAAAAGGTTACGACGACCGTCGGCCCCGAACAGGAATACTTCCTCATATCGGAAGAGGAGTATTATAAGAGGATAGACCTCAGAATGACGGGCAGAACGCTGTTCGGCGCGCCCGTTCTCCGCGGGCAGGAGCTTGAAGACCACTACTTCGGCACCATAAAGCCCACCATAGCCGAATATATGGCCGACCTCGACGAAACCCTGTGGTCGTACGGCATACCCTCCAAGACGAGGCACAACGAGGTTGCGCCCGCCCAGCACGAGATGGCGCCCGTTTACCAGACCACCAACGTCGCGATTGACTCCAACATGCTCACCATGGAGCTGATGAAGAAGGTCGCCCAGAAGCACGGGCTCGTGTGCCTGCTCCACGAAAAGCCCTTCGAGGGCATAAACGGTTCGGGCAAGCACAACAACTGGTCGATGTCGACCGATACGGGGCTCAACCTCCTCGACCCCGGCCCCAACCCCGAAAAGAACACGCTCTTCATGCTCGTCCTTGCCGCGGTTATCAAGGCGGTCGACGACTATCAGGGCATTTTAAGGGGCGCTGTCGCCTCTGCGGGCAACGACCACCGTCTCGGCGCCAACGAGGCGCCTCCCGCAATCATCTCGGTATATCTCGGCGACCAGCTCGGCGAGCTCGTCGACAGCATTGCAAACGGCAGGGACTACGTACCCTTCCGCGCGCAGGAGGGCTCGATAGGCGTGCCCGAATCGCCCATTTTCCCCAAGGACGCGTCCGACAGGAACAGGACTTCGCCGTTTGCGTTCACGGGCAACAAATTCGAGTTCAGAATGCTCGGTTCGCAGTTCAACGTTGCCGACGCCAACATCGTGCTCAACACGATAATCGCCGACGCCTTCTCTGAATTTGCCGACAAGCTCGAGGGCGCGAAGGATATCGAGGGCGCGGCGCGCAAGCTCATCACCGAAACGATAAAGGCGCACAAGCGCATAATCTTCAACCTCGACGGCTACGGCCCCGCATGGGAGCCCGAAGCGGAGAGGAGGGGACTTCTCAACAACAAAAATACCGCCGACGCCACCGACGTATTCTATGAAAAGAAGAATATCGACGTGTTCGTGAACCAGGGCGTTTACACCGAGGCCGAGGCCGTGGCTCGCGCCAACGTAAGGCTGGAGAACTACATCAAGATAATAAATATCGAAGCGCTCACCATGCTTAAAATGGCTAAGCAGGATATAATCCCCGCCGTATCCGACTATGTTGCCGAGCTGTGCTCCAACGTGGCTGCAAAGAAGGCGATATCCGAAAATATTCCCTGCGAGACCGAAAAGGCGCTCATCACCAGGCTCTCCGCCCTCAACGACGGCTTCGCAAAAGAGGTTGCAAAGCTCGAGGGGATTCTGAACGGCATAGACAAGGAGGACGTCCGCCCCGCGTCGAAGGCGATGGCGCACGAAGTCATTCCCCAGATGCAGGCCGTTAGGAAGATTGCCGACGAGATGGAGACGCTCACCTCCGAGGACTACTGGCCCTATCCTTCCTATACCGAAATTCTTTACAGCGTAAAGTAATCGGCGCGGGAATATGGCAAAAGTAACGCCTCTTGCGGGCGGCAAAAAGCCTTTGTAATTAAATAAAAAACAGTGCAGGCGCGCGGCTGTTGCCGCAGGCAAAACCCGCGCGCCTTAAACTTTATCTTTTTTGGCAACAATATAATAATTATTTATATCTTATATAATTAAAAACAATATCATGGAGGCTGTGCAGAGCGGATAATAACCTGTAAAAAAGGTTCGGCGTGTGTGCGGAAAAATTCAATAGGGCCGCACATATGCCGCAGTTAATGAGGTTTTTAGATTTTTTTGGAGGATAAATATTTATGACATGGACGACATGGCTTCTTATCGGTGCGGCTCTCGTCTTTCTGATGCAGTGCGGTTTCGCAATGGTAGAGACGGGCTTCACCAGGGCCAAAAACACCGGCAACATTCTGTTTAAGAATTTTGTCGACTTCTGCATCGGCTGCGTATGCTTTTTGTTCCTCGGCTTCGGACTGATGATGGGCGTAGACTACGTGGCGGGCTTCATCGGCGTTCCCAACCTCGACATATTCACCTGCTTCGATACATTGTTCGCAGGCGAAGAGGCTGTGGGCGCGGAGGTCTATGAAGCGGCGGTTACCACCGCGTCGAGCTTCACGTTCAACCTGGTGTTCTGCGCAACGGCGGCGACGATAGTTTCGGGCGCCATGGCAGAGCGCACCCGCTTCCTCGCATACTGCATATATTCGGCGATGATTTCGCTCATAGTATATCCCGTTGAGGCGGGCTGGGTATGGAACTCGCAGGGCTGGCTCGTAAACCTCGGCGTCGGATTCGTCGATTTCGCGGGTTCCGGCGCAATACATATGGTCGGCGGCACGGCTTCGCTCATCGGCATAATCTTCCTCGGCGCGCGCATAGGTAAGTTCGAGCGCGACGAAAGCGGAAAGGTTGTAAAAGTAAACGCCATTCAGGGCCACAACATGACGATAGGCGCCCTCGGCGTGCTTCTCCTCTGGTTCGGCTGGTACGGCTTCAACGGCGCCGCCGCAACCGAAACCGGTCAGCTTGCAAGAATCTTCGTCACCACGACGATTGCTCCCTCGGTGGCGCTCCTCGTCGTCATGATATACACGTGGATACGCAACAAAAAGCCCGACCTTGTTATGAGCATGAACGCCTCGCTTGCAGGTCTCGTAGGCGTAACCGCGGGCTGCTCCAACGTGGATATAATCGGCTCGCTGGTAATCGGCGTGGTATCGGGCTTCCTCGTTATGGGCGTAACGTGGCTTTTAGAGCACGTTCTTCATCTCGACGACTGCGTCGGCGCCGTGCCCGTGCACTTTGCAAACGGCATCTGGGGCATAATCGCCGTAGGACTGTTCGACGTTGAAAACGGCCTCTTCTACTCGGGCAACGCCGAGCTTCTCGGAATTCAGCTCCTCGGCGTAATAACCATACTCGCATGGACGGCGGTATGGATGACGATATTCTTCGCGGCAATCAAATACGTGCCCGTAATGATAAAGTATAAGACGGTTAAGCCTTCCGAAATAATTGCCTACGGCAAGACGTGGAACGGCCTCCGTTGCAATCCCGAGGAGGAGATTATCGGCCTCGACATCAGCGAACACGGCCTCACTTCGTCCTATCCCGACTTCGTTCCCTCGATACCTTCATACGACGGCGAGGGCGAAAACGTGGATATTTCGGGCGTGGTTCCCGCAACAATCGACCTTGCTCCCGCAAACGAGACCAAGTATACCAAGGTTACTATCGTAACAGGCCAGGATAAATTCCTTACTTTAAAGGACGCAATGGCAAAGATAGGCGTGACCGGCATGACCGTCACCAACGTTATGGGTTGCGGCACGCAGGCAGGCAAGACCGGGCAGTACAGGGGCGTTAAAACGACCATGCGCCTTATCCCCAAGGTTCAGGTAGAAATCGTGGTAAGCACGGTAGACCCCAAGCTTGTGGTTGCAGTTGCGCAGAAGGTGCTCGACGACGGCAAGTACGGCGCAGGCAAGATATTCGTTTCGGGAATCGAAAACGTAATGCGCGTGCGCACCGGCGAAACGGGCGTAGACGCGCTCACCAACGAGCCCGAGCCCTCGCCCGCGAAATGATTAAATTTGCTCACACCGCTCTCTCATAGATACAAAGAAAGGCCCGTGCGCGATAAGCGCGCGGGCCTTTCTTGTTTTTACCACATAATTGGCGTATGCATTATGTTTTAAAATAACAATAACCAAAAATAAAAACAACTAAAACAAAATTTTATCGTCGGGTGCTTGACTTTTTAAAAATTTAGTGCTAAAACATATGTAAAATTGTATCGGTACAAAAAATAGGTCTAATATTGTATTAAAGCCTATTAAAAACAATATATAAACAAGTGAAGGAGGTATATATGAAGTATATCGGACTTATTTTATGCGGCATTGCCATGTTTTTGTTCAGCATAATGGGTTTTGAAATTTACGCCTATGGCGGAGTGGATACCTATTATGAAATGCAGGTAGCAGGTATGGTGCTCGGCCTTATATTCAGCATCGGCGGTGTAGTAGGGCTTTGGGTTTCTGAGCTTGTGAAGTTTATAAAGACCAGAAAGAATAAAAACGGCGACTCAAAAAATCACGAAGAAAAATAATATGAGGTGTAAAATGACTAGAGTTAGGAATTTTTTATGCGTTGTATTAACGTTGATTATTGCGTGTCTTTGCACGGTTGTAGCATTGCCTGCATCCGCAGAAGAAATTAATGTGGCTGATATGAAAGAATATTTGCGCGAGATAGATATCCCTGAAGAGTTCTTGGATACTATTGATGAGACAGGTGTTCAAGATATGTATTATAAGCTACATAATCATAATGTAAGTGTTGATGTTTATCAAACTACAACGCTTCCGGCTGAAGGAGTAAAAAATACTCGCGCAGGGATATCTGAGGACGCGCTTAAATTTTCTATGGTGGTTACTTCAATCTTTCCTGACGATGAAGGAACGCAACCATTAAAATATGTTGGTATATTTGTAAGCTATCAATGGTTACAAAGGCCGGCTGATTATAAGACTGACGGTATAATCATAAGTTGGGATTCTGATGTGTTTGTGTATCAGACAAATTCATTTGGCTCGTATAGTTTGTCTGAATATGCGGAAAATAATGTTGTAAAAGATAGTGTAAGCTTTACAGGAGAGCGCCCTAATTTAATTTCATTGAATTCTTTGGGTTATGACATCCCTTTATCAAAAGTACACGGTAAATTGCCGACTGCACTAAATGGTTATGCAAGTATTAACTTGTTGCCCACCCATAATCCTCTTTATCGTGGTGGTTCCAATAAAACAATTTTTATTGCGCAATATAGTCATCTATACAATAAGTATCAGGCTCAAGTCGGTTTCACGTTCACATATAATGGTTATGTAGAACCAACGGTAACGTTTTTAGTAACCGAGGATACAAGCACTGCTGCCATTTCCACAAATTATTCGTATCGTTATGACAATTGAAAGCGGGAATATATAGTCCGGCAAATATTCATAAAATAACAAAAATACGCAGTTTGCTTTATAGCAGGCTGCGTATTTTGTGTGTTAAAACAGACTTATAATTGGCAGTATTTATCGGTAGATATATTTAAGATTTTGACAAAGCGTGCGGGCGGTGCTATAATACAAGCGAAAAATGAGAGATTGATTTTCGGAGAGGTTATGGGCGGCAAATCAAAATTCAAAAAGAAGCTGGGCGCGCTTAAAGAGTACGGCGTAAACCTCATTGCTTTGAGCATACTCACGGGTCTTTTCGCGGGCGCGGTGGTCACGCTGTACAACATCGTAACGGGCATAGGGGAGGAGAAATCGGTCGAACTCTACTCCCTCGTGCGGGAGAACCCCGCGTTCGTTCCCCTGCTGTTTTTAGGGCTGGTTGCGGGCGCGTTCGTGATAGGCACGGCAACGCGCTTCATTCCCATGATACGCGGCAGCGGCGTGCCGCAGATAGAGGGCGCCGCGCGCGGCGTGCTCCGCTTTAAGTGGTACACCGTAATGTGCTCAATGTTCGCCGCCTCGGTTGCCTGCATATTTATGGGCTTGCCTGCGGGAAGCGAGGGCCCCTCGCTCGAGATAGGCGGCTGCGCGGGCGACGCCGTGGGCACTACATTAAAGCGTTCGCTCATGGTGCGCAGGTTGCAGATAGCCGCAGGCTCTTCCGCAGGCCTTGCCGCCGCCTTCAACGCGCCCGTCACGGGACTTGTGTTCGCGATGGAGGAGGCCTTCCGCTCGTTCTCGGCGCAGGTTTTCACTTGTTCGGCGGTAAGCGTGCTCGTGTCGCTCACGGTGCGCAACCTCATGCGCGCGGCAATGGGCTTTTCGACGGGTTTCACGTTCACCACTTTCGAGTTTTCGCCCATGGAGCCCATGGGTTACCTCTACACGGCGATAGCCGCCCTCGCCGCCGCCCTTCTGGGCGTGGCGTTCTACCACATCATGCTGCTTGCGCGCAAGGGCTTCGCAAAACTGACTTTTTTGAAGGGAGTGGGCAAATACGTCGTTCCCTTCTGCATTGCGGGCGCGTTCGGGCTTATATCTTCGTACGCCATGGGCGGCGGGCATGAATTTATCCAGTCGCTCGGCTCGCTTTACGACGGGGAGTTTGAAAAAATCTTCGGCATATCCGTCGCGGCAACGCTCGCGATAGTAGTCGTTTTCCGCTTTATTTCCACCATACTTGCCGTCGGATGCGGCATGCCGTACGGCATTTTCGTGCCCGTGCTTGCCACGGGCGCGGGGTTGGGTGCGCTGCTCTGTACGGGATTTTCCGCTGCGGGAATGGATTCCGCCATGGCGGACTATATAATCGTGATAACTATGGCGGCTTACTTCACCACCGTGGTGCGCGCGCCGATAACGGCGATTGTTATGATTTTCGAGTTCACGGGTCAGTTCCAGAATCTTCTGCCCGCCCTGCTCGGCGTGGGCATAGGCTTTATCGTCGGCGAACTCTTCCGCACGCAGTCGGTATTTGAAAAGTGCCTCGAACTAATCGTGCGCGACCAGCGCGTAAAACTCGGCGCCGAAAAGCGCAGGGTGTGCCTTGCCGTGGAGGAGGGCTCGTATGCCGACGGCAGGAGTATCCGCTCGGTGCTCTGGCCTGCGGGCGGCATAGTCGCCGAAGTCGTAACGCCCGACGGCGCCCGTTTCGTCCCCGACGGCAAAACTGTTTTAAAAGCGGGCGATAATATCACTTTCGAGTGCGTCGCCGTTTCCGAAGAGGACGTAAAAAATTATCTCTCCGACGTCGTCGGCACGGCGGAAAAGCAGGAATAAATGCACGGTTGATTTTATAATAAATTTTCAAATGCCTGCGGCATATGCCGCAGGCATTTGAAATTTAAAGTATATTTTAGTGAATGTAAACGGGAGTGTTATTGACCGGAGGGGTCGCCTGTTTTCTGCCGACGGTATTTTTTTACGGCGCGCATAAAGAGCCTTTCAATCATTTCCGAAAGCCTGTTTACGGCGCGACCGAGAGTGAATTTATACAACGTGCCGAGTGCGAAAGAGGCGGCAAACAGTATCGCTGCGAGCAGGAATATAAACGGTATCAGGTATTCTATTCCGAAAGAGTTTATCACCCATTCGTAGTATCGCGGCTGTATATATGTGGCAAACAGCACGTTGCGGTGAATTATGTAAATCAGCATGGAAAGCGAGGCGACGTGGTTGACGCCGCGGTTTATATAATGCTTCATGTTGGCAAGGTTTATAAGCGAAACCGCAAAAGCGAGGATAATTGGGCAATATATGTGCACGTAGCCGAGCATTTTGCCGTCGAAATAGTCGGTGTGCAGTCCGATAAAGTTTATCGCCGTTTTAAAAATCAGATACGCCGCCACGCTGCAGACGCAAAGTATTATGTTGGCTTTTTTTGATGAGGTGAACGCCGCGGCGTATCTTTTAATCCACGATACGGCAAAATATGCGGCGACAAAGATAAGCAGCTTGTTTACGCCGAGCTGAGTGTTCGTTATCCACATAAGTATATAGCAATGGACGAACAGTATGCCCGCGAGTATGCCGTGACCGAGCTTGTCGAGTCTGTTTATGAGAAAATTCAGAAGGGGGTGTATGGCATAGAATACGAGGTAGTAGCTTATATACCAGTTGTTTTGGAACAGGGTGGGAAATATCTGCCGCACTATCGTGCCCGCCGAAAGGTCATAGCCGAGCGCCAGCACCGTGACGAGCCAAATCACGGAAACTATGAACACCGTGATTATCATGTAGCATATCTTTTTTACGCTCGCCCCGCGGTTGCTTCCCGAGAGGTACCAGCACGAACATGTCAGAAAGAGCACGTCGCCTATGAGCCCCGTCCCGCTCAGAAGACCGATAAAAAAGAAATTTACGTTGTCTGTCGGGCTCAGATTGTCATACCCTTCAACATTCATGGCGTCGGGCACGGCGTGCGTTATAACGACCAGCACGATTGCCAGTATCTTTATCCATTCTGCCGCCGAATTGCGTTCAACTGCCATAAAAATTCCCCCTTTTGCGTTTTGTCGTGTGCATAAAAATTAATTTATGCGTACTTTTAACGTGCCGTATGCGCGCTCTGCGTGCGTTGCGCGTCAAAAAAATTATATACTCATCAGGGGTTTGTTGTCAACTTCGGTGGCGGCGGCGATATTTGCAGATACCGTTCTGCTGTTTTAAGACGATATGAGCGGGCATTGCTATAAGTTGAACTTATATTTCGTATTAATATAATCGAATGACGGGGGGAGGGGCAAATTGGCTTTTGCCAAACATTTACGCTTGACTTAAACTATCATTTTTTATATAATAACATAGGAATTTAACAAAGCATTTTAAACGCGGGCGTGCCCGCATTTTTATGCGCCGCTATGCGCAAGGCGTTAAATCGGGCGTATTTTTCCTGCGCGCG
This sequence comes from Candidatus Coproplasma stercoravium, assembly GCA_018713165.1. GTDB lineage: Bacteria > Bacillota > Clostridia > Christensenellales > Borkfalkiaceae > Coproplasma > Coproplasma stercoravium. The sequence continues at coordinate 62,043 of DVFR01000019.1, forward strand.
GCGGCGCGCTTATATTTTTTGCGGGTTTTTGCCCGCGCGGAGCGCATATGTTTACGTCGGAAAACGGATATCCGCCCGTTGAGGGCGAGGTAAGAATACCTTCGGGTTGCGCGGTAAGCGCCATAATCGACAGGAGCGGCAGGCCCATGACGGGCGAAAAAATTATCCGCTCAATCGCCACCATGCACGACCGTTCCAACGGCCTCGGCGGCGGCTTTGCAGGCTACGGCATTTATCCCGACTATAAGGATTACTACGCCTTTCACCTCTTTTTCGACAGCCGCACCGCGCGCAAGGAGACAGAGGACTACCTCGCCGCGCATTTCGAGGTGGTGTATTCCTCCGAAATGAAGACGAGGAAGGTAAAGGGAATCACGGGCGAACCGCTCATATTCCGCTACTTTTTGTACCCCCTTTCAAAGCGCCTTGCCAACTCCCTTTTAGACGAGGAGCAGTACGTCGTCAAGTGCGTCAACAGGATAAACACCGATATAAAGGGCGCGTTCGTGTTCTCCAGCGGCAAAAATATGGGCATTTTCAAGGGCGTGGGCTTCCCCGAGGACATAGGCAGATTCTACCTTCTGGACGAAGAGTATGAGGGATATATGTGGACGAGCCACGGCAGATATCCCACCAACACCCCCGGCTGGTGGGGCGGTGCGCACCCCTTCGGGCTGCTTTCCTATTCCGTAGTGCACAACGGCGAAATATCTTCGTACGACGCCAACCGCCGCTACATAGAGATGTTCGGCTACAAGTGCAATCTGCAGACCGATACCGAAGTTATAACTTACGTAATAGACTTCCTTTTAAGGGTTAAAAAACTTACGCTCGAAGAGGTCGCAAAGGTCATTTCGGCCTCCTTCTGGTCGACGATAAACGACAAGAGCGAGGAGGAGAAGAGGCAGGAGATTTTTCTGAGGAAGGCGTTTCCGTCCCTTCTGATAAACGGGCCGTTCTCGATAATTTTCGGCTTCGAGGGCGGAATGATGGCGCTCAACGACAGGCTCAAACTCCGCTCCATGGTGTGCGCCGAAAAGGGCGATTTGGCGTTCGTATCCTCCGAGGAGTGCGGAATAAGGGTGATTGAACCCGAGCTCGACAATATCTTTGCGCCCGCGGGCGGCCAGCCCGTCATATATACCCTGCGCGAAGGAGTAGACAGATGAAAAACATGTATATTCCCGCAGAATACGAGGTCGTGCGCAGCGCGGAACTGTGCACGTCGTGCAGGCTGTGCGAAAAGCAGTGCGCCAACGAGGTGCACAAGTTCGACGAAAAACTCGGCAGAATGACTGCCGACAGTTCAAAATGCGTAAACTGCCACCGCTGCGTGTGCATGTGCCCCACGCGCGCGCTGAAAATCGTTAAGAGCGACGACACTTACAAGCTCAACTACAACTGGCCCGTTCAGGCGATGAACGAGGTTTACAGGCAGGCGGGTTCGGGCGGCGTTTTGCTCTCCTCCATGGGCACCCCCACCGAAAACCCCATATATTTCAATAAAATTCTCGTAAACGCGTCGCAGGTTACCAACCCGCCCATAGACCCCCTCCGCGAGCCTATGGAGACCACCGTTTACCTCGGCAAAAAGGACGTAGAGATAAAGAGGGACGCGCAGGGTCGCCTCAAAGACAACCTGCCTCCCCAGCTCAGGCTAACCACTCCCATAATGTTTTCTGCGATGAGCTACGGCTCTATCTCATACAACGCGCACGAGGCGCTCGCAAGGGCGGCGGAAGAGCTCGGCATTTTCTACAACACGGGCGAGGGCGGACTGCATACCGACTTTTATAAGTACGGCAGGAACACCATCGTGCAGGTTGCGTCGGGCAGGTTCGGCGTGCACGAACAGTATCTGATGACCGCCGCCGCGATAGAGATAAAGATGGGTCAGGGCGCAAAGCCGGGCATAGGCGGACACCTGCCCGGAATGAAGATATCCGACGACGTTTCGAGGACGCGAATGATACCCAAGGGCGTCGACGCGATTTCGCCCGCGCCCCATCACGATATATACTCGATAGAGGATTTAAGGCAGCTCATATACAGCCTCAAAGAGGCTACCGCATACACCAAACCCGTGATAGTTAAGGTTGCCGCGGTGCACAACGTCGCAGCAATCGCCTCGGGCATTGCAAGAAGCGGCGCCGATATCATTGCGATAGACGGCTACCGCGGAGGCACGGGCGCCGCTCCCACGAGAATACGCGACAACGTCGGTATTCCCATAGAGCTCGCCCTTGCGCAGGTAGACGAAAGGCTCCGCCAGGAGGGCATACGCGACAGCGTTTCGATAGTCGTCGGCGGTTCAATCCATTCCAGCGCCGACGTGGTAAAGGCGGTGGCGCTCGGCGCCGACGCCTGCTACATAGGCACCGCCGCGCTGCTTGCGCTCGGCTGCCATCTCTGCAGGAGCTGCCAGTCGGGCAAGTGCAACTGGGGCATAGCCACCCAGCGCCCCGACCTCGTAAAGAGGCTCACCCCCGACGAAGGCAAAGAGCGGCTTGTAAATCTCGTGCACGCCTGGACGCACGAAATCCAGGAGATGATGGGCGGAATGGGCATCAACTCGATAGAAGCTCTCCGCGGCAACAGGCTCATGCTCAGGGGCGTGGGGCTGAATGAGACGGAGCTTAGAATATTGGGTATAAAACACGCCGGTGAATGAGTTTTGCAGGCAAAAACATTCTCCGGGTCCGATAGCCCTCGCATAAGCGGCGTAATACGGTGTTGTGCTTACGGGTGTTTTCGGTCACTTACCTCTAAGTAAGCTCCCTCAAACCTTCCGCGCACGCCTTGTCTTACTTGCTTCTGCGAGGTCATTATGGGCGTGTGTTGCGGTATAAGATTTATTTTGTACTGTCTCCTGCCTGTCATTTCGACCGAAGCGAGGGCAGCGAGCGGAGCGGAGAAATCTTACATTCAAACGCGCCGATTTATGTTAATTGCGGCATATTGCCGCACGAATTGGTAGATTGACCCTCGTTAGAGAGCAGAGGGAAAATATATAATCGAAGGATTTTTTAATTATGTTGACAAGTATCTGTGGTATCAACTGGGGCGACGAAGGCAAGGGCAGGATGGTCGACCTCCTGTCGCGCGACTTCGACATAGTGTGCCGTTATCAGGGCGGAAACAACGCCGGGCACACCGTCATCAACGAAAAGGGCAGGTTTATTTTAAACCTTCTTCCTTCGGGCATTCTGCGCGAGGACGTGGTAAACGTTCTCGGCTGCGGCATGGTGATTGATTTGAAGCACCTCTGCGGCGAGATAGAAAAACTGCGCGACGCGGGCATAAAAATCACTCCCGAAAACCTTAAAATAAGCGACAAGGCAGTTATAACCATGCCCTACAACGTTCTGCAGGACGTCATGGAGGAAGACAGGCTTTCAAAGGCGACGGGCAAACCCTACGGCTCCACGCGCCGCGGCATTGCGCCCGTATATGCCGATAAATATATGAAAAAGGTATTCCGCATGGGCGAACTTTTAAACACCAAGCTCATGTTCAAGCGCCTTCCCGATATCGTCGAATGGAAAAATCTCACCGTAACGGCATACGGCTACGACCCTGTCAAGGTCGAGGACATGATAGATTATTTCCAGACCTACGGCGAGCCCTTAAAGGAATTCGTCACCGATACGGGCGTATATCTCAACAATGCTGCAAAAGAGGGCAAGAACATTATGTTCGAGGCACAGCTCGGCGCGCTGCGCGATATCGACTACGGCATAGTTCCCTACACCTCGAGCTCTTCCACGATAGCGGCGTACGCGCCCATCGGCGCGGGCGTGCCCAACTTAAAGCTCGATAAGTCGATAGGCATAATGAAGGCGTATTCGAGCTGCGTCGGCGCAGGCCCCTTCACCTGCGAATACTTCGGCGAACAGGCTGAGAGGCTCCGCGAGCTCGGCGGCGAATACGGCGCGGCTACCGGCAGACCGAGAAGGGTGGGGCCCTTCGACGTCGTTGCCTCCCGCTACGGCATACGCTGCCAGGGAGCGGACGAGATAGCTCTCACCAAGCTCGACGTTCTGGACGACTACGAGGAGATTGAGCTCTGCACGCACTACGAACTCGACGGCAAAATTCTCGACGAGTTCCCTTTCACCGACGTTCTGGACTACTGCAAGCCCGTATTTGAAAAGGTAAAGGGCTGGAACTGCGACATAACGGGCTGCAAAAAGCCCGAAGATTTGCCCAAAGAGGCGCTCGATTACATAAAGCTGCTCGAAAAGCTCTGCGGCTGCCGCATACGCTACGTATCGGTCGGCGCCGAGCGCGATGCCTGCATAAAGATGTATTAAGCCGCGCGGCTTTTCCGCCCGCGGGACGGAGTTTATTATGGAAATAAACGTAGACGAAAACGTTCACTTTCAGGCGCTCAACCGCATAGTGCGCGAAAGCAAGGACACCGATATTACGATAAACGGAATAGTCGGGCAGAGGTACGTCGCCGACGGGCTCTCGGGCAAGCGCATAGTTATAAACGGCGTGCCCGGCAACGCGCTGGGCGCATATATGAACGGCTGCGAGGTGATTGTTCACGGCAACGTCCAGGAGGCAACCGGCGACACCATGAACAGCGGCAAGATAGTCGTCTACGGCAGTGCGGGCGACGCCACGGGCTACGCCATGCGCGGCGGCAGAATTTACATACGCGACAACACCGGCTACCGCGCGGGCATTCATATGAAGGCGTATATGGACTTTAAACCCGCGATAGTCGTCGGCGGCAGGGCGGGGTCATTCCTGGGCGAATATCAGGCGGGCGGAATAATCGTCGTGCTCGGCCAGAACAAGGACGGACTTCCCATAATAAACAACTTCTGCGGCACGGGCATGCATGGCGGCACGATATATCTGCGCTGTGACGAGCTGCCCAAATCTCTCCCCTCGCAGGTATCGGCTGAACTCAAATGGGGCGCGGATATCCCCGAACTATGCGAGCTCGTGCGCGACTGGTGCAACTTCTTCCCCGAATACGATTCCGCGGCGCTTCTTGCGCACAACTTCTTCGTTTTAACGCCCAACAGCGCAAACCCCTATAAGCAGATGTATACAAATAATTAAGTTCACGCGAAATCTTTTGCCTGCGGCAAAATCTTTCGCCGTGAGGGTAAAGATGTCGGAAAAAGAGGTATCGCAGGGAAACCCTGCTTGAAACATAAGTTATGTTCACGAAAATTCCCGCCTTGCGCGTCGGGAATTTTCCGTGAGTCTCAGGGGCGCTGCCCCTCTGGCGGCATTGCTGTTGCCCTCAGTTATAGAAATGCCGCCATTCACCCTGCTCAGGCGCAGGTATGCGCAAATTGAGTCCTGCTGCGGCGGGAAACCCGCCTTGCGACATTATTTATTTTTAAATAATAATTGTCATTTCGAGCGGAGGCGATAGCCGAAGCCGAGAAATCCATTCCGCAATATAGTTTCCCTTGTGTAAAGGGGGGGATTGTGTTAATCAAATTCCCCCGTTATTTGCGGCATAGTGCCGCACCGATTAAAATTTTTGCCGCGGAGGCGCGGCGTTGAGAGAGATTTTTTATGCTTAGAAAATTCTATAAAATGCAGGGCATAGGCAACGACTATATTTATTTCGACTGCATGAAAGAGCCCGTCGATAACCCCGCGGAACTCGCGGTAAGGCTTTCCGACCGTCACTTCGGAATAGGAGGCGACGGCGTGATTCTGCTGTGCCCTTCAGAGGTCGCCGACTGCCGCATGCGCATGTTCAACCTCGACGGTTCCGAGGGCAGGATGTGCGGCAACGGTATCCGCTGCGTGGGCAAACTCGCGCACGATTTGGGGTACGTCAAGGGCGACAGCGTGCGCATAGAAACGCTTTCGGGCATAAAAACGCTCTCGCTCTATAAGGACGCGAACGGCAAAGTTTCTTCTGCAAAGGTAGACATGGGCGCGCCCGTGCTCGACGGCGAAAAGATACCCAGCACATACAGGGGCGAAACGGTGGTGGACGCTCCCATAGAGGTCGGCGGCAGAACGTTCCGCGCGACGCTCGTATCGATGGGCAACCCGCACTGCGTCGTTTTTGAAGACCCCAACGCGGTCGGGCTCGAACACTACGGCCCGCTCTTTGAACGCCACCCCGCGTTTCCCGAAAGGATAAACACCGAATTCATAAGGGTCATCGACCGCAACAGGCTGAAAATGCGCGTATGGGAGCGCGGCAGCGGCGAAACGCTCGCCTGCGGCACAGGTGCGTGCGCCTCGGCGGTTGCGGCTGTTTTAAACGGCTATTGCGATAAAAATACCGAAATTTCGGTATATCTTCTCGGCGGCGAGCTCAAGATTACGTACACCGACGAAACGGTGTATATGGAGGGCGGCGCGCGGCTCGTATTCACGGGCGAAATCGAAATCTGAATAAAGTGATTCTGGCGGGTGCGGCAAAATATCGCTCCCGCCGTTATTGTATAATAAAACTCTAAGATAGTCCGCGTGTTCAAAAATATGCTTTTGCCGATTAGTAAAAAGGTTGTATGAGCAATCTTTGAAATTTTCTACCCTTCCGTCACGCTTCGCGTGCCACCTCCCATCTGCCGAGGCTCCCGAAGAGAATCGTACATAAGGGAGCCTATAATGCAGACAAGTCCCCTTTGTGTAAAGTGTGACGCCCTGATAGAGCCCCCTTGTGTAAAGTGGAAACACACGTCCAGTCCCCCTTTTTAAAGGGGGAACAAAAGGGGGATTCTCCTCTTTGTCATTCCGACCGTAGTGGAGGAATCTCGCAGCCGTAAGGCTACGGACAAAGAGAGATATGAGATTTCTCCGCTCACTGCGTTCGGTCGAAATGACATGATATAGAATTGTTTATGATTTCGCTCCTGTCCGCAGGGCAAAACGGGCGTATTTAAAATAAAAATTTTTAATGCGCGTATGCGTTTGCCTAAATGCGGGCGGTGTGGTATAATGGACGGGAATTGAAATTACATTGCGGCACGCAAGCCCGCATGTGCGGGCAGGGAGAAATTTTATGACGAAGTACATTTTCGTAACGGGCGGCGTTGTTTCCGGTCTCGGCAAGGGTATAACTGCGGCATCGCTCGGCAGATTGCTCAAATGCAGGGGCTATAAGGTGGCTTCCCAGAAGCTCGACCCTTACATAAACATCGACCCCGGCACGATGAGTCCCTACCAGCACGGCGAAGTTTTCGTAACCGACGACGGCGCGGAGACCGACCTCGATTTAGGCCACTACGAGAGATTCATCGACGAAAACCTCAACAAATATTCCAACCTTACCACCGGTAAGGTGTATTGGAACGTTCTAAATAAGGAGCGCAACGGCGAGTACCTCGGCCAGACGGTGCAGGTCATTCCCCATATCACCGACGAGATAAAAACCTTTATATACAACGTCGGCAAAACCACGGGCGCAGACGTAGTTATAACCGAGATAGGCGGCACGATAGGCGATATCGAAAGCCAGCCCTTTATCGAGGCGATAAGGCAGGTCGCGCGCGAGGTCGGCAGGGACAACTGCTGCTTCATTCACGTAACGCTCGTGCCCTATATCTCGGGTTCGGAGGAGTTTAAGTCGAAGCCCACGCAGCACTCCGTGAAGGAATTGCAGGGAATGGGCATAAATCCCGACATCATAATCGCGCGCGTAGACGCGCACATGCCGAAGGACGTCCGCACGAAGATTTCTATGTTCTGCAACGTCGCTCCCGAGTGCTGCATCGAAAATTTAACCCTTCCCGTGCTCTACCAGGCGCCCATTATGCTTGAAAAGAGCAATTTCTCGAAGATTGTGTGCGAGCGCCTCAAACTCGACCCGAGGGAGATTGACCTCACCGAGTGGAACAAGATGCTCGACCGCATTGCCGCGCGCAACAAGACGGTGAAAATCGCGCTCTGCGGAAAATACGTTCAGTTGCACGACGCCTATCTTTCGGTTGCGGAAGCGCTTGCGCACGCGGGCTATGAGAACGCGGCGAAAGTCGACATAAAGTGGGTCGACAGCGAAATGCTCACCGAAGAGAACATTGCGGAGGTGCTCGGCGAAGTCGACGGCGTGCTCGTGCCCGGCGGCTTCGGCAACCGCGGAATAGAGGGCAAGATTCTGTGCGCGAAGTACGCGCGCGAGAACAACGTGCCCTACCTCGGCATCTGCCTCGGCATGCAGACGGCGGTGGTTGAGTTTGCGCGCAACGTGCTCGGCTATAAAGACGCAAATTCTTCGGAGTTCGACCCCGCTTCCAAGCACTGCGTGATAGACCTCATGCCCGACCAGCACGGCGTTAAGATGGGCGGCACCATGCGCCTCGGCGCGTACCCCTGCAAGGTGCTCGGCGAAAAGATGAAAAAGGCGTACGGCAAGGACGAAATTTCCGAGCGTCACCGCCACAGATACGAATTCAACAACGACTACCGCGAAGAGGTTGAAAAGGCGGGCATGAAGATTGCCGGCACTTCCCCCTCGGGACTGCTTGTAGAGGCGGTGGATATTCCCGCAAACGATTTCTACGTAGGCGTTCAGTTCCATCCCGAGTTCAAGTCGCGTCCCCAGTCGGCCCATCCCCTGTTCCGCGATTTTATAGCGGCTTCCGTTAAATATCACGAAAAAAACAGCAAATAAATATTTTTTATACGGTGTGGATAAAGATAAAAGCGCCGCACCGCATAAGGTGCGGCGCTTTTTGAATACTCTGCGGCAGTAACTTTCGGGCACTATACGGCCTGCTTTTCGGTTTGTTTCGGTAAATTGCCCCGCATATATGCCGCAAATAACGCAAAATGCGTCTTACAAAGCAAAAATATTTTTTATATGTGCGCACGTGCGCAGATAATGGTGCAATATGAATCTTAACAAAAACTACGCAAACGTAAACGACAGCTATCTCTTCTCCACCATAGCAAAAAAGGTCGCGGCATACAGCGCCGACCACCCCGAAAAAAAGGTGCTCCGCCTGGGCATAGGCGACGTAACGCTTCCCCTCGCGCCCGCCGTCATCGAAGCTCTCCACTCCGCCGTCGACGAAATGGCGAAAAAGGAGACCTTCCGCGGCTACGGCCCCGAGCAGGGCTACGACTTTTTGAGGGATTCAATCGCCGCGTACTACAAAGAGCGCGGAGTTGAGCTCGACGGTGACGAGATTTTCGTGTCCGACGGCGCAAAGTCCGACCTCGGCAACATTATCGACCTGTTCTCGCAGGATAACGTCGTGCTCGTGCCCGACCCCGTATACCCCGTATACGTCGATACCAACGTAATGGCGGGGCGCAAAATAATCTACTCCGACGCCACCGAGGCAAACGGCTTTTTGCCCATGCCAGACTATTCGGTTGACGCCGACATAATATATATCTGCTCGCCCAACAACCCCACGGGCGCGGCTTATACAAAGGCGCAGCTCAAAGAGTGGGTAGACTACGCGAACAAGAAGGGCGCGGTTATATTGTACGACGCCGCGTACGAGTGTTTCATAAAGGACGACGAACTTGCAAAATCTATCTATCAGGTGGAGGGAGCGAAAACCTGCGCCATAGAGTTCTGCTCGTTCTCCAAAATGGCAGGCTTTACGGGTACGCGCTGCGGCTATACCGTCGTTCCCAAGTCGATAACAAAGGGCGGGCTTTCCGCCAACAAGATGTGGCTGAGGCGCCAGACGACCAAGTTCAACGGCGTGCCCTATATCGTGCAGCGCGCCGCCGCGGCGGTTTTCACGCCCGAAGGGCGCAAACAGATTGCCGAAAATCTTGCATATTATGAAGAAAACGCAAAGCTCATCGCAAATACTTTAAAGGAGCTGGGCGTGTGGTTCACTGGCGGCGAACATTCGCCCTATATCTGGCTCAAATGCCCCGGCGGCATGGGCAGCTGGGAGTTCTTCGATTACCTTCTCGAAAACGCTCAGGTTGTGGGAACGCCCGGCGCGGGCTTCGGCGTAAACGGCGAGGGCTTCTTCCGCCTCACCGCCTTCGGCAGCAAAGAGGTGACCAAAGAGGCGATGGAGAGGATAAAAAATCTCCTCTCAAAATAAATTGCCCCGCACATATGCCGCAAATAACGCGTTGTTTTGCGCCGTGTGCGGCTTTTGCAGGCTTTTACGTTTGAATAAAGCGGCGGCGCAGAGGCGCGCCGCCGCGCTTATAAATTATAAGGTGTTTGATGAAAGTTATAACCAAAGAGGGGGGCGCGTTCGCGCGCGGCGCGGGTATTCTCTGCCACATATCCTCGCTCCCCGGCAAATACGGCATAGGCTCGTTCGGCAAAGAGGCGCATGAATTTGTCGATTTTCTCGCAAAGAGCAAAATAAAATACTGGCAGATACTGCCGCTCGTGCAGACGGGTTACGGCGATTCGCCCTACCAGTCGGTGTGCTGCAACTCGCTCAACCCCTATTTTATCGACCTCGAAGAGCTCGCGCGGCGCGGACTTCTCGACGACGAGGAACTCGCCGCGGCACAGATGCCCGCGGGCAAAGTCGACTACGGCGAACTCTACCGCCGCAGATACGCGACCTTGCGCAGGGCGTTCGCGCGGTTCAACATACGCGGCAAGGAATTCACAGAATTCGTGGAGAGCGGCGCCTACGACGATTACGCCCTGTTTATGTCGCTCAAATCGGTATATGGCGGCACCTACCGCGATTTTCCGCGCGCCTTCAAATACAAAGAGACGCTCGCCGTCTCCGACTTCCGCAACAGCGTATATAAAAGGGAATACTGCTTCTGGCAGTTCCTGCAGTTCGAGTGCCTTAACGAGTGGAAGGCGTTAAAGGCTTACGCAAACTCCAAGGGCATAAGCATAATAGGCGACATTCCGCTGTACGTCGCCGACGATTCGTCGGACGTATGGGCGAATCCGGGAATGTTCCTTCTGGACGAAGATTTGAACCCGACGGAAGTCGCGGGCGTTCCTCCCGATTATTTTTCGAGGACGGGGCAGTTGTGGGGCAACCCGCTCTACGACTGGTCTGCAATGGAGAAGGACGGCTATAAGTGGTGGACGGAGCGCATCGGGCGCGCGGCGGAGCTGTACGATATCGTCCGCATCGACCATTTCCGCGGCTTAGACAGGTACTACGCCATACCTGCGGGCGCAAAGACGGCCGAAAAGGGCGAGTGGCGAAAGGGCCCCGGGATAAAACTGTTCGAGGCGGCGGAGCGCGCCCTCGGACATATAAAGATTATCGCCGAAGATTTGGGCGTGATAGACGACGGGGTTATCGCCCTGCGCGAAAAGACGGGCTTCCCCGGCATGAAGATAATGCTGTTCGCCTTCGACGTCAACGAGGAGAACGAATACCTGCCGCAGTATATAGGCAAAAATTCGGTAACTTATACGGGCACGCACGATAACGACACCGCTCTCGGCTTTGTAAACGGCATGACGGAAGAGCGCTTTGCCGAATTTTCGAAACTTCTGCGTTCCGCGCTCAAAGAGGAGGGTATGAACTTTCCCTTCGTCACGCGCGAAGAGGCGGCGCAGGCGCTCGTCGTGTGCGCGCTCGGCACAAAGTCTGATATGAGCATTGTTCCCGTTCAGGACGTTCTGTGCCTCGATAATTCCGCGCGCATGAACATTCCTTCGACCCCTTCGGGCAACTGGCAGTTCAGGCTGAACGAAATCCCCGGACGAAAAACCGCCGCATGGCTGAGAGCCGCCGTCAGGGCAAGCGGCAGACTGTAAAATTTAATTTAAATATAAAAATTCCGTGCATTTTTTGCACGGAATTTTTTTATAGCTAAAAATATATTGCAACATACGTGGGCTTGATTGCGGCATATGTGCCGTCTAACTCCGATTGAGTTATTTTTGCCATATATGCTGGGCAATTTAAATTGACCTGCATATATGCTCCGTTCAACACGGCTATGCCGAAGCTTCTTCGAGCTCTTTCTTTGCCTCGTCGGTCAAAAATATCCGCGTGCATAAAACGGTCATGTCGTCGTCCGCCTTGTGCCCCGTGCGCTCGAGCGCGCCCGAGAGCAGTTTGTCGGCAAGGTTCTGCGGGTTCAGCGGTTTCAGCGGCTGTAAAAATTCCACGAGCTCGGGAGTGGAGGAGAATGCCGAGGTGATGCCGTCGCTCATAAACACGAGCATGTCGCCGTCCTCCAGCCTGTCGGTGGCAACCGTCGGGCGCAGGCTGTCCAAAATTCCGAGCGGCAGGCTCTCGCTCTCAAGCACCTTCACCTGCCCCTTTCTTAAAATGAGCGCCACGGGCGAACCTATCTTAACAAACTCCGCCGCGCCCGAATTCAAATCTACCGAGCAGATGTCTATGCAGGCAAACCGCTCCTCGCGCGAGAATGCGAGCAGTTTGTTTATCGTCTCCAAAACGGTGCCTTCGGGCATCTCCGCGCGGTAAAACGCCTCAATCAGCGATATCGCCGTGCGCGAAACTTTGCGCGCGTATTCGCCGCTGCCCATCCCGTCGGACAGCGCCATCAGAAAGCGGTGCTCGTTTATGCGTATCACCGAGTGCGTATCGCCCGAGGCGGCCTCGCCGCTCTTTTTTATTGCGGCAACGCCGAACACCGCGTCGTATCTGGGCGGGCGGCAGAACACGCAGCACGCCTTTTCGCCGCCGAGGTCGGTCTTGTCTTTGAGCATGTATTTTTCGCCCGTAACGCGCTTTAAGGCGGCGCATACGGCCGGAAGGCTGAATTTGCCTGCAATCACGCAGGCAATCTCGCCGTTTTCGGGGCTTAAATACGCCTCGGGGCAGGCTATCCCGAACGAGGCGAGCGCCCGCACGACGGCCCTGCCGCCGCTGCCGCTCTTCTTTTCGCGGCACAGTTCAACGGCGTTGTTTTTAAGCACCGCCGAAATGCCCCTCGCCTGGTCGGCAAGCAACAGCCTGCCGTTTTTCGCGTTCTCCGCCTCGGTCATAAACCGCCTGTATTCTGCAAGGAGGGAATTCAGCTCCCGTATCACGTCGGCGGGGCGGGTGCAGTTCTGCGTAACGGCGGGCGGCAGGTCGATAAGGTTGACCTTGCCCTTTGCGGCGCCCGCTTCGGCAAGGTTGTAAAAGCCTTTATACACCACCGATTTTTCGCACCGCGCCCTCTTTTCGCACTTTGCGCACAGCCGCTCTTTGAGCTCCGCCACGACGCGCTTTTTCGCGCCCGCCTCGTCCGCGTCGCCGTCCATATCCTTAAAGGCGCACTCAACCTCGCGGAACACCTCGCTTATGCGGTACAGCTTTTCCCCCGTGCGTTCCCGCTCGCGGTTTATCGCCGCATCGTCCAAATCGCGCTTTACCGTTAAGGTGTTCATAAGGTTTTCCAGCCTCTTTTCCGAAGGGATTATGGCAAGCGAGCAGCATATTATAACAGCCGCCGCCCGCACGAGCGCAAGCGTGAGCCCCTGCGAAAACCATCCTTCGAGGTATCCACGGCCGCACAGCAGCGCGCACACGCACAGAGGGGCGGCGCACCTGCCCGCGCGCGCAAACAGCAATGATACCGCGCCCGTGCACACGCATACGGTGAGCGGCGTGAGCGAGAGAGTTGCAACGCACGGCGGGATTCCGACTGCAACTGAGATAAGCAGGGCGGCGGGGCTCTTGAAAAACCGCGCCGCGAGCGAGAGCAAAAAGGCGCACAGCGCCGTATAGGCAAACCCGCCCGCAAGGTTTATAAAGCCTATGCCCGCGCCTGCATACACCGCGGCGAGCGAGAACAGTTCGTCCTCCTTCAGCCTGCACCGTCCGAGGCGGAAAATGCAGGCGTACACGCTCTTGTATGAGAATAAAAACCCGACGAGCACGACGACCGCCGCCACCGCGCGCGAGAGGTAAGGGCTGCCGAGAGGGGCGAGTGCGGGCGCGTCCCATTCCGAGAGCGCGACAAACGGGGCGAGGGCTACGAGCAGAAACGCCGCCGCCTCGAACTTTATTTTCCGCTGCGTTCTGCGGTATGCAAAGACTATCGCCGCAAGGAACGCGCTCTCGGCGAGCGAGCACAAAAAGGCGGTGAGATTTACGTGCACCGCCGAGCAGGCTATGTAAATAACAGGCGCGGCAATCAGGTTTCCGCCGCAGATTATGAGCGAAAAGTACAGCCCCAGCGAGAGCGGCACGCCGCTTGCGGCGCCGTTTAAAAACAGGCCGGCCGCCGCAAATATAAGGTACGCAAATGCGCTTTTTACGTTAATTTTAAGTGGCATACCGTCATTTTATATCGTCGCGAAGCGTGCAATTTGCTTTATTGCGGCTGTTTTTGCCGAATTACGCATTAAATCATGTGCGGCGGCAGTGCCGTACGCAGGAAGCGGCGGCGCGCGTCTGCGGCGGAATAAGAATATATATCCGACGAATTTTTTACCGTCTTTTGCTTTTTTCTGCGGCGCAAATCTGTTATACTATATCGGCAAATTACGCACATACTTAATTAAAAAGTCAACCGCGCACGGCGCAGTCAAGGAGGTCGTTTATTTTTTCACGCAATAAAAACAGGTTTGTAATTTTACTTTCGGCGGTGTTTGCCGCCTGTATGCTCGCGGCGCTGATTCTGTGCGCCCCCGCCGCGCGCGCATCTGCCGCGGAGAGCGCGGCAAACTGCGCAAAACTCTCCGATGAGGGGCTCATTTCCGGGGGATACCTCGGCGAATACGGCTACGGCACGGAGGAGGAAGGCGGCGTTTATATTTCGTCGTACGCGCCCAACGGCGGCAACTACGGCGGTGCGGGCGGCAACACGGCCGACAGGGCGTTCGACGGCGATTTTTCCACCTTCTGGGAGACGGGAAGGGCGAACGGCGGAGGGTTTATAAACAACTTCACCGTGACGTTCAGCGGGGAGGCGCGCATCGACCGCATAATCTACGCAACCAGGCAGGACGCGCAGGCAGGGCGCGGCTATCCGACGGTTTTAACCGTTTACGTCTCCGACGCGGAGAGCGGGGAGGACTTTGAGGAGATTTGCTCCATATCCTCGTCGAACGGCTCGTCGAAGGTGGTGTTCGACCTCGGCGGGATATTTACCTGCCGCCGCATGAGGCTGGAATTTACCGAAATCAAATCCGACCTGAACTACGCCTCTGCCGCGGAATTTATATTTTTAAAGCCCGAAGAGGAGGCGGTGCGCGCCGTCCGTTCGGCATTTTCCGACTATACGAAGCTTACTTTCACGCAGAGCTTTTCCGCGGACGCGGAAAATTATATTCAGTCCGCAAAGAATACCGCGGCGTATGCATACAGCGGGGAGGTAAAGCTGCTCACAGACCGCGCGCAGGACGTTTTTGGCGGCAAGGTTGCCTTTAACCCCGCTTTTGAACTCTCCACCGCCGACGGGGCGAAAAATCCCATCGCGCGCAACGGCGATATCGTAAGCTATGCGCGCAATACCTTAAAGATGGTGTGGCTCGGCACCAACCGTCAGCCCACGGGCATAGGCGCAAAGGCGGGGGAGAGACTCACCGTATTCGTCGACTGCGAAGACGGCGACCCCCTTCCCTCGATAGAGTGCACTCAGTTTATCGGCACGTGGCAGGGGTGGAGGAGCGGCCCGATTAAGCTTTCAAGGGGAATAAACTTTATAACCGTGCCAAATTATTACGGCGGCTGGTCGAACACCGTCGCGGGAGGGCCGCTGTATATCGTAAATCCCTACACGCAGGCCGAGCAGAGCGCCAACGTAAAGGTTTATATAGAGGGCGGCTATTCCTTCCCCGTCTACCGCGAGGGCGCTGACGAGGCCGAATATCTCGGCGCGCTTGAAACCTATCTTTCTGCCGCAGGCGAAAATTCCGACCTGCCCGATATGACGGAGATTGTCGGCGACAACGTAATTTTAACGGTCACTGCCTCGCAGGCGGCAAAGCAGTACGTTTCGGGCAGCTACTCGCCCGCCCGCGCGCTTTCAAACTGGAAGGAGTACCTCTCTGCACTCTATAATTTCGGCGGAGTATATTCGGATAGTCACCCCGATTCCCGGGCAAACTATCTCAACGTAAACATAAGGGTAATGCAGCCGCTTTCGGGTGCGGCGGCGTACGCATACGGCGAACACGTCGGCATTTATCCGAACGGCGACTGGGAGTTAACCTGCCTGCGCGCCGAAAATTTCGGCTGGGGAGTGACGCACGAACTCGGGCACATGATGGACATTTCCGAGCGCACATGGTCGGAATACACCAACAATATGTGGTCGCAGTATGATAAATGCGCCCTTTCGGGCGAGGCTGCGCGCGGCAACTTCGCGGCGTTTTTATCCTCGACGGTAAAGGACGGCGTGCCGTATGAAGAGCGCGACGCCTATTCAGAGCGCACCGACGCGGCGCTCACGTGGTGGCTGATAGAGAGCCGTTACCCCGGTTTCTGGGGCAGGTTTGAAAACAATTACAGATACTCCGACCGCGCAGGCATAACCGACAAGGCCGAACTGCACGTGTATTTCGCCTCGCTCGCGGCGGGGGCAGACCTCTCGTATTACTTCGAAAGGATAGGTTTCAACTGGAACGGCAACGACCCGTTTATGGGGTACGACAGCGCCTCCGAACAGTTTAAATCGGCCATATCTGCCGCCCTTTCGTCGGGCAGAATAAAAACCGACCCTCTAAAACTTTGGTATCTCGACGCGGAGGCTTATAACTATACCGTAAAATACGGCGAAAAGCTCGCCATGTATAAGGGGAGCGAAGAAGTAAACTTCACCGTTGGCAAAACAGCGGCAGGCGTTTCGCTGCTCATGGACGAAGTCACCGACTATCGCCACCTCGGCTACGAAATTCTGCGCGGCAGCGAGAGCTCTGGCTATAAGGTGATAGGTTTCACCTACGGCAGAGTGTTCACCGATACTTCCCCCGCGGAAGGCGAGAATTACAAGGTGCGCGCCTACGACCGCGCGCTCGGCTGCACGGCGCTTTCGGGTTCGCAGAGTACGCTCGGCGCAGTTGCAATGGTCGGCGGGGAGAGATATCAGACTCTTGCAGAGGCAATTTCGGTCGCGCCCGCGGGCGGCACCGTATATCTTCTGTCGGACTCTTTCGCCGCGGGGATAAATATAGATAAGGATATCACGCTCCTCCCCGAATCTGCGGACGTATCCGTCTATCTCTCGGCTTCCTCGGCGATGTTCACCGTAAGCAGTGGCGCGTCGCTTACCATAGAGGGGGCGGACGGGCACACCGTAACGCTCGACGGGCTCGGAACTTCCAAAAACGAAGCTCTCGTCGTATCTGCGGGAATGCTCACGCTGGGCGGCGGCGTTGCGGTGCAGAACAGCGTAAACGGCTCGGCGAACGGCGGCGCGCTCAGAATCTCTTCGGGCACGCTCAACCTCGGCAATGGCGCGGTTATAAGGGACAACAGCGCCGCAAACGGCGGCGCGATAGTCAGCCAGGCGGGCGCAAACGCCACGCTGAATATCGTCGGCGCGGAGTTTTACGGCAACAGCGTGGGCTCGAACGGCGGCGCAATATACGCAAACTGCATAGTAAACGTCTCCGATAGCGCCTTTACGGGCAACTCGGCGGCGAACGGCGGCGCGGTGTGCATAAACGGCGGCGGTATACTCTCGCTTGCGGGTTGCGATTTTAAAAATAATTCGGCAACCTCCGAGGGAGGTGCGCTCCGTCTCGACGGTAAAACCTCGTTCGTCGGCGCGGTTTCGGCTTTCTCTCACAATTCGGCGGCAAGGGGCGGCGCCATATACGCGGCGGGCGCAAACTCGGCGCGCACGGCGGTCATCTCAAACGCTCAATTTTCGGGCAATACCGCAACAGATGGCGGCGCGCTCTACCTTGCGGGCTATGTAACGCTCGGCGCGCAGGGCTCGCGTCTTGAACTCGACGGGGGTACGGTGGGCGGCAGTACCGCCATGTACGTGGCGCAGAACGCAAATCTTTCGCAAATTTCGGGTTCGCTCTCGCTCCGCGGCGGAGTGGTTTTGCATGCGCCCCTCGCGTTTGCAGCGGACTTTTTGGCAGGCGACAGCTCGGTAAACGCCGCCTTTACCGCAAATTACAGCGGCGTGCTCGCGCGGTTTGCCTCCGACGCAACTTCGATGAGCCTGCGCGCGTTTGCCGTGACCGAGGACGGCGTATATGTCGCCGAACTTTCGGCGGACGGCGACGGATATGTGCTCGCCGCGGGGAATGAGGCCGCCTGCACCGTCACGGTAACGGGCGGCGGAGCAGACAGCGCCGAATACTTTATTGCGGGCGAGAGCTTCGTTCTGCCTGACGCGGAGGTGAAAGAGGGCTATATCTTCAGCGGCTGGGAGTGCGGCGGCAGGCTGTATGCCGCGGGAGAGGAGGTCGTTGTCTCCTCCGATATGACCTTTTCGGCAAAATATGAAGCTGAGCAACAGGGCGGAGGAGAGCAGGGCGGAAGCGGCGAAAACGGAGATAACGGCGGCGACGGAAATAATGACGACGGAGAGGACGGCGCAGGGCTCCCCGGCTGGGCATATGCCGCAATCGGCGCATCTGCGGCGGTGGTAATAGCGGTGGCGATAACCGTCGGCGTATACGTTCATTCAAAGCGCAAAAAACGGAAATAAAATTAAATTTTAAATTATTTTTTCTGTTTAAAATTCAATAATTTTTCAGGCGTAAAAATGCATAGGGCGGTACATATTGCCGCCCGAATAAGCCGAGAGCCGCGCAGAAAATATCTGCGCGGCTCTCGGCTTTTATAATAAATAATTATTTATTTAAGGTACAGTATCAGCACGGCGATGTCGGCGGGATTTACGCCAGGTATCCTGGAAGCCTGCCCGAGCGAGGCGGGACGGACGAGGGCGAGCTTTTCGCGCGCCTCCAGCCTCAGCCCCTCTATCTTCATGTAGTCGAGCTCTCTCGGCAACTTTTTCTCTTCGAGCTTTCTCGCCCTTGCAATCTGTTCCAGCCCCTTCTTTAAATAGCCTTCGTATTTGATATAAATCTCTGCCGACTGCGCGGCGCTCTCTCCTATATTTACAAGCACGCAGAACTGCGATTTTATCTGTTTCAGCGTCGCTCCGCGGCGGATAAAATCGGCATATGTGAGGGGCTTTTCCGTTCCCTCCATGCCGAGGCTCTTCAAAAATCCGTCGGCGTCCTTTGCGGGAACGCGCCCTTCAAGCTCCTTTATCGCCTCTTCGTACTCTTCCTTGCGCTTTAAATATCTTTTATATCTCTCTTCGCTCACAAGTCCGCAGTCGTACCCCTTTTGCGTAAGGCGGAAATCGGCGTTGTCCTGCCTTATCTCCAGCCTGTGCTCCGCACGCGAGGTCATCATGCGGTATGGCTCGTCGGTGCCTTTCGTCACCAAATCGTCTATCAGAACGCCTATATACGCCTCGTCGCGCCCGAGTATCAGCGGCTCCTTTCCGCGTATTTTCAGGCTGGCGTTCAGCCCCGCCATAAGTCCCTGCGCCGCCGCCTCCTCGTAGCCCGAGGTGCCGTTTATCTGCCCTGCGGTGTACAGCCCCTCAACTTTTTTGAACTCCAGCGTGGGGTAAATGTCGAGCGTGTCTATGCAGTCGTACTCTATCGCGTACGCGTAGCGCATTATGTCGCAGTTTTCAAGCCCCTTTACCGTGCGGTACATCTCCCGCTGGACGTCGTGGGGGAGGGAGGAGCTCATTCCCTGAACGTAAACTTCCAGGGTGTCTGTCCCCTCGGGCTCCAAAAACAGCTGGTGCCTCTCCTTGTCGGCAAACCGCACGACCTTTGTCTCGATGGAGGGGCAGTAGCGCGGCCCCGTGGAGAGTATGGCGCCGTTATACAGCGGCGAACGGTCGAGGTTGTCGGTTATAACCTTGTGCGTTGCCGCGTTCGTATAGGTGAGGTAGCACGGCATTTTGTTCTCTATGCGCCCTTCGGTCATGAACGAAAAGGGCAAAACATCGTCGTCGCCATACTGTATTTCGCATTCGCCGAAGCTCACCGTTCTGCCGTCGAGCCTTGCGGGCGTGCCCGTTTTAAAGCGGCGCACCCTGTATCCGAGTTTTATAAGATTTTCGGTGAGCGCCGTCGCGGGGGCAAAGCCGTTCGGGCCGCTCTGTTGCCTTACGTCGCCCGTTATCGTTTCGGCATTCAGGTAAACGCCCGTTGCGAGTATGGCGGCCTTGCAGTACAAAACGCCGCCGTACGTCGTTTTAACGCCGCATACCTTGCCGTCTTTTGTAAGTATTTCGGCGGCTTCGCCCTGTATTATGCGCAAATTTTTTGTGTGTTCGAGCGTGCGTTTCATCTCGGTGTGGTAGGCGTGTTTGTCGGACTGGCACCGCAGTGACTGTACCGCCGCGCCCTTGCCCACGTTGAGCATGCGCATCTGCAACGCCGTTTTGTCGGCGTTTATGCCCATTTCGCCGCCGAGCGCGTCAATCTCGCGCACAAGGTGCCCCTTCGCCGTGCCGCCGACGGAGGGGTTGCACGCCATAAAGGCTATGCTGTCTAAGTTGAGCGTAAGCATAGCCGTTTTAAGTCCCGTGCGCGCGCAGGCGAGCGCGGCTTCGCACCCCGCGTGTCCCGCGCCGACCACTACGGCGTCGAATTGTCCTTCTTCAAAAACAGGTATCATATATCCCCGCAAAAATTCCCGCGGCTCCGACGGGAATTTTTTTAAAGTTGGTTTTGATTTATAAATTTTAAATTATAATATGGTACAATCCCTCAGACTTGCTTCGCACCGCCGTCTTGCGTGGCGCAAGGAGTGCAAGCCGCCACGCGGCGGTCACCGCAAACGCCTTTAAATATGCGTTTGCTCATCTCACATTGCCCAAACAGCGGGTGTCCGCTGTTTGGAGAACTGCAATGTTCGACCCTTTACACAAGGGAGCCTTAATGTGGTTGAGATTTCTCGGCTTCGCTCGAAATGACATTTATTATTTAAAAAAAATAATGTGCGCAAGCAGGGTTTCCCTGCGCCAGCGCGACTCAATTTGTCGCGAAAGCGAGCTCACCAAGGGTGAATTTGCGCAATTATATGCTCCGAGGGCCCTTATGATTGCGCAAAGAGGGGCTGGTCCCTCAAATCACGGAATTTTTCGCATTCGGCCAAGGCGAAAAATTCGTGAACTATTTTTTTAATATTATATTTTTGATATCGTCCACATCCTTGGCAATCCTGTCGTTCGTGCGGCACATCTCCTCAACCTTGTCGCGCGAGTAGAGCATCGTCGTGTGGTCCCTGCCGCCCAGCTCCTTGCCTATCGAAACCAAGGGGAGGGATAAAAGTTCGCACATAAGATAGCAGCATATCTGGCGGGGAATTACGACTTCCTTTTTCTTGCTCTTGCCCGTAAGGTCTGCCTTCGTCATGTGGTAAAATCCCGTAACTGCGGAGATTACCGTCTCCGGCGTTATCTCCTCGTTGCCGTCCTCGGGCACCGCCTCGCTCAGCGCGCTGCGCGCAAGCGATATCGTTATGGGCTCCTCGTGCAGACGGGAGGCAAATATCACCTTGGTGAGCCTTCCCTCAAGCGTGCGCACGTCGTCGCCGCTGTCCTTTGCAAGGAAATTTAAAACGTCGTCGGGTACGATGCACTTCTTTTCAAACGCCTTGCGCTTTAAAATCGCAACTTTGGTCTCGTAGTCGGGCGGGAGTATGTCGAACAAAAGTCCGCCCGAAAAGCGTGTTCTTAATCTCTCTTCGAGCGCGGCGAGCTCGCGCGGGGAGTGGTCGGAGGAGATTACAATCTGCTTTCCCTTCGCCACAAGTTCGTTGAAGGTGTGGAAAAACTCCTCCTGCACGGCCTTTTTGTTTTCGATGAACTGAATGTCGTCGATAATCAGAACGTCTGCCGAACGGTAGTGCTGGCGGAGCTTGCCCGCTTTATCCCTCGTGTCGGCGCCGCGGCTGGTGAACATAGTGTCGATAATCTCGTTCACGAACTGTTCGCAGGTTATATAAATTACTTTAAGATAGGGCTTTTCGCGCACGATTTTGTTGGCGATTGCCTGCATGAGGTGCGTTTTGCCCAGCCCCGTGCCGCCGTATATGAACAGCGGGTTGTAAGTTCCCGCGGGGTCTTCGGCGACCGATTGCGCGGCGGCATAAACGTATTCGTTGTTCGGGCCGACGACAAAACTTTCAAACGTAAATTTGGGGTCTAAGTTGGCGGGCGCGCTGAACGCCTGCTCCTCGTCGGGCCCGTTGTAGGCATACCCGTCGGAGCCCTCGACTTTAAGGCGGAAGTCGGTTATCCCGACGTTTGCCTCGATTATGGCTTCGCGCATTTTGTCGGCAAGGGTGGTGGTGATATACTTTGCAAAGCTCTCGGTGGGCGCTTCGAGCACTATATACCTGCCGTCGATATCCACGGGCACGAGCTTTTCAATCCACGTTGTATAGTTGATGTGCGAAATATGCTCGCGCATCTTCTCCTTTATCGGGTTGTATAAAAAATCGAAGTTTCCCTTTGCCGTCATAAGTTTTGCCTGTAAGTTCCTTTGAATTTTATAAATTTTGTGCTATAATGCCAATTAAATAAATGTGCGCGCAGGCGCGTTGCGGGGGCGCGGCACTTTTGACTATATTCCCCTTAAGTATACTACAACCCGCGCCCAAAATAAAGTGTTTTCGTAAAAAAATGCAGATAAAAAATTTAACGCTAAAAAATTTCAGAAATTATTCGTGCGAAAATTTCGAGTTTTCGGGCGGGCTCAACGTGCTCTACGGCAAAAACGCGCAGGGCAAAACCAACTGCGCGGAGGCTGTTTTTTACCTGTGCACGGGCACTTCGCTTCGCGCCCGGCGCGACAGGCAGCTCATAAAGCACGGCGAAAACTCCGCCGAAATTTCTGCCCTCGCCTCGGGCAGGTACGGCGACGTGAACATATCTGCAACCATATACGAAAACGGGCGCGAAGTGCGCGTAAACGGCAACAAAATTGCCAAAAATGCCGACCTTTTGGGCAACGTGTTCAGCGTGTTTTTCTCGCCATCGGAGCTGAGGCTCATTCAGGACGGGCCCGACGAGCGGCGCAGGTTTATGAATATATCCATATCCCAGCTCTCAAAGAGCTACTACACGGCGCTCCTTCGCTACAACAAAATTCTCGAACAGCGCAACAATCTCTTAAAGGACAAGGATATCGGGCTGGTGTACGACACGCTCCCCGTGTGGGACGAGCAGCTTGCAAAATACGCGGCGATAGTCGTGCGGCACCGTTCCGATTTTATAGAACGGCTCGCGCCGCTTGCGGAGGAGGAGCACGCGCGCCTCACCGACGGGGCTGAAAAACTTATCGTCCGCCCCGAAAAGAAGTACGTCGGCGACGACGAGGAGCTCAAAGAACAGCTCTTCGACGAACTGCAAAAAAATTACGACCGCGACGTCCGCCTCGGTTTTACGACGACGGGTCCGCACCGCGACGACCTCGACTTTATAATAAACGGACAGGACGCGAAGAACTACGCCTCGCAGGGGCAGACGCGCACGGCGGCACTCTCTGTAAAGCTCGCCGAAATGGAGATTTTCAAGGAGCTCTCGGGCGAATATCCCGTCCTTATCCTCGACGACGTGATGAGCGAGCTCGACCTTCCCCGCCGCAAAAAGCTGGTCGCCCGCGCGCAGGGCATGCAGACCATACTCACCTGCACGCACGCCGAGCGGGTATTGTACGGCAGGGAGTCGAACAAAATAAGGATAGAAGGGGGTGCCATAAAGCGATGAGGGCAGATTTGCACATTCATTCATACTATTCCGACGGGCTCATATCCCCCGCCGATATCGCCGCTATGTGCGTAAAAAACGGGGTAAATCTCGCCGCGCTCACCGACCACGACAATATGAACGGCTCTTTTGAGTTTGAACGCGAGTGCGCCCTGCGCGGAATAAAGTGCGTGCGCGGGCTGGAAATTTCGGCTTATACCGAGGTAAAGGTGCACATTCTCGGCTACAACGTAAACAGTTCCTGCGATGAATTTACAAAGTTTATGTCGTTCGTCTGTAACGGAGCGATGGAACGCACGATGGACATTCTGGCCAAGCTTAAAAAGCGGGGCGTAAACCTCTCCTTCGGCGACGTCGTCCGCGAGAGGAAGTGCCCGCAATCTCCCGTCCACACCATGTATATAGCGCGCGCCGCGGCGCGCAAGGGCTACGCCTCGTCGCCCTCGGCGTTCTATGCCGATATGCTCGCGCCGGGCAGACCCGTCTATTCGGCGCTCGGCAGACCTTCGCCCGAATACGCGCTCGAAGTCATAAAAAAATGCGGCGGCATATCCTCGCTCGCCCACCCGGGGCGGCTCACGCTGTCCCCGTCGGAGCGGCTGAAACTTATAGAACAGCTCAAAGCGCAGGGGCTCGACGGCATAGAAGCCGTATATTCGGGGCATACTGAGGTAGAGACGGCATACTTCAAGGAGATAGCCGCAAAGCTCTCGCTGCTGGTTACGGGCGGGTCGGATACGCACTACGCCGAGGGTTCGCGCTCGGTGGGCACGCCCGTGTTTTTCCCGTCGGAAGAGCTTTTGTCGGCGCTTAACGTACGGTGAACGGCATTTTAAAAAAACTATCTGTACTTCTTTTGTTGCCCGCGCTCGCCGCGGGCATTTTCATATTCTGCGGATTTGCGAAAAAGCTTCCGCGCGGCACCTTTATAAACGGGGTGGACGTGGGCGGAATGACACGTCCGCAGGCGGTCGCCCTCGTGCGCGATGACATTCTTTCCGACCTCGATTCAAGGTCGCTCAAAATTATTTCGGGAAAGGGGGAATACGCTTTTTCATACCCCGAAATTTCCTTTAAAGACGACGTTAAAAAGGTGGCGGAGGGCGTGCGCCGCGCGGGCGAATATTCTATCAGTTTAAGCTGGTACCTAAACGGGCTCGATACCGTTGTTTCAGGCATATGTGCGGCTGAATCCGAAGAGGTTCGCGAGCCGCGGGCAACGTTCAACGGCGGCGACGGAGAGCCTTTTTTATACGAGGAGGGCAAAGACGGCGCGCTTCCCGACGCCGGAAAGTTAAAGCGCGATATCCTTTCGTCGCTTAAAAACAGGGTGTACGGCGGCGATTTCGCAGAGGTAACTCTCTCCGTAAAAAAAGTTGCTCCGTCGCAGGATATGGCGGGGTTAAAGCAAAAAACGGCGCGCCTTTCCGCTTATACCACCTATTTCGACTGCGAAAACACTCCCCGCGTTTCAAACATAAAGCTCGCGGGCGAAAAAATAAGCGGCTGCGTTCTCTCCCCGGGCGAAAGTTTTTCCTTCAACTCGCGCGTGGGCGCGCGCACCGAGGCAAACGGCTTTAAAAAGGCGAAGATTATAGAGGACGGGCGGTTCGTCTACGGCACGGGCGGCGGGGTGTGCCAGGTGAGCACCACGCTGTACAACGCCGCGCTGCTCGCGGGGCTCAAAGTCACCGAATATCACCCGCACAGCCTCTCGGTGAGCTATGTAAGACCCTCGCGCGACGCCATGGTGAGCGGCAGTTACAGCGATTTAAAATTCTGTAATACCACAAATTGCCCCGTATATATCCGCGTTTTAACCGGTTTATATTATGTGCGGTGCGAAATGTACGGGCTCTCCGACGGCGCAAAGTATTCGCTCTCTTCCGTGGTTACGGGCGAGGAGGGCGGCACGGTGGAGAGCGAGTGCTATCTCACCGTAACGCGCGGCGAAAGCAGCTACACCAAACTCCTGCGCAAAGACAGGTATCTCCCCGCAAAGAAGAGCGCGGATGCGGAGGAGCAGGATAATAAAGTTGAAACGGAAATTAAAATACCGTAAAAAGGAGGGGCGCGGGCGCACTTTT
>DVFR01000020.1 GCA_018713165.1 Candidatus Coproplasma stercoravium
GGCAGCGTGGTGTTGTAATTTTAAGCAATTTGAGCGCAAATGATAAAATTTCAATGACGGTAATCGGGGCAAAACTTTTGACGGAACAGTTTGATTTATAAAATTCGATTTACGTTACTAACGCTCCGCCACGCAAGGGGAGACATTTGTCTCCCTTTTATTTTTTCTTAAAATACTGACATGCACCGAATAAAAAACAGGCGCGTAGGCAAAACTTTGCCAAGGAGGTATTCTATGGCTGAAAATCTTACAGCAAAAGAACTTACGATGCTTTCACAGGCGCTGACCACCGAGGGACTGCTCTGCAAGAAAGCGAGAATGTATTCGAACACCTTAACAGACCCTGCGCTCGCCGACTGCATGGCGTGCATAGCGGACGAACACGAAAAGCGCTACGCCGCGCTTTTGAAACAGCTCGGCTGAGCGGAACTATATTTTCGGAGGTAAATAATGAAGCTTACCAAATGCGACACCACTCTGTGCGAAAAAGACGCGCTGCAGGATATGCTCGACAGCGAAAAAACGCTTATGAGCCTGTACACCACCGCGCTGTACGAAGGCAGCGGCAAAAGTTTACGCAAAAACTTTTCGGATAACCTCATAGCTGTGGCGCAGAACCAGTACACTTTATACCAGCAGATGAGCACGCGCGGCTATTACGAGGCGGCACCCGCAAAAAAGGATATGATTGACCAGGCGAACGATATGTTCAAAAAACAGCAGAGCACATTGAAATCGACCAAAGCCTCGGGCGGGTCAAATTAATTGAGCGGCATATATGCCGCAATAATCGCAAAAATAAAGCGCGGCGGGCGAAAAATTTTTTCGCCCGCCGCGCCTTTTTAATGCTTATATCGATTACATATTTTTAGGTATGTAATAATACACCATCAAAAACGGCGCCAGAAGCAGCGGGAGTATTACGACGAGTACCCACAGAGAATACGCAAAAAAGCCGAAGCGCGAATACAGCTCATCCGCGCGGGCGCGCATCCAGGCAACCGCCGCCACATATGCGGGAACTGCCGAAAAGCCCCATACGGTAAAAATTACCGTACCTGCAATTTTTGCGGGATAGAACGGCTCGGCGTCTAAAAAACACAGCAAAAGGCACAGCCCCGCAAGCACAAGCGACACGAAAAATATTATAACCTTGTTTTTTACGCCGTTGCCCATTTCGCACCACGCTATAATGCAGTATTTGCGGCATACTATGCGGTCAATTAGCCTTGCCCGAGCCCTCGGCGCCCTCTTCGAACACCGAGAAAATGTCGGCCGACGAAACGCTGTGCGAGTGAATGAGGTCGTAATATTCGTCGCCCGAGAAGTCGCGCTGTTTGGTGTATTCGCCGCCGAGCGCCTCTATCGCGTATTTGAGTTCCTGATACTCTATATAGGAAATGCCCTCTTCGTCAATCTTTTCCAAAAGATAGGGAAGAGCCCTTTCGTCGCCGTACGACGCGAGATATCCCGCATGCATCGGAACGTCCTCGCCGCTTAAAAATTCGGCGAGGAGTATATCGTAAACCCGCCCGTCGCGCTCCTTTACCTTGGATAAAATTTCGAGCATGAGCGGCTTTTCTACCCCGTTTTTATAATTTTCGAGCGCCTGCTCCTTTACGAGGTCGGCGTTCTCCTTTATAAAATCGACGCACTGGTTTTTGAAATCTTCGTCCTCTTCCCTTTCAATCATGCGCATATATACGGGAATTGCCGCCGGTGAGGAGCCGAGAATGTTTACGACGTACTGTTTGAGTCCCTCCTCCCCGTTTTCGAGAAGGGGCAGGAGCATGCCCTCGCACCCGGGGCGCGCCTCTATCGCCTTGCACAAAAATTCCGACACGGGCACGCCGTTTTTTACGTGCGCGCGCAGGCATTTTACAAGTTCTTCGGGGCTCATCGCGGCATAGTAGCCGTTGGGACTTGTGCCGAGGGACTTTAAAACGGTGTTGCCGAACTTTGCGTACATTTCGGGAATCATATCCTCCCACTCTTCCTCTTTGTACTTGCCGACGTTTTTGGAGATATACTCCGAGAGCCGTTTATCGAACATGCCGTCGAAATCGTAGAGTTTCATTGCATTGCCTCCATAATCCGGTCGTACGCCGCCTTATCGGCGTCGAAAAAAC
Organism: Candidatus Coproplasma stercoravium; assembly: GCA_018713165.1. Lineage (GTDB taxonomy): Bacteria > Bacillota > Clostridia > Christensenellales > Borkfalkiaceae > Coproplasma > Coproplasma stercoravium. The sequence continues at coordinate 2,130 of DVFR01000020.1, forward strand.
CGCATACGTTGTCTGCGGGCACGTCGGCCTCCCTCACGCCCGAAACGGTGAACATCGCCGCGGCGAGCGCGTGAAGGTCGGCACTGTTTGCGAGCAGACCCTTTTTTGCCATATTTTTATACAGTCTTTCGGCGGCGCCGCAGAACCTGCCCGAATAGTCCTCGTCGAGAATTCCGAAGCGGGATACGAGCACGGAGTACGCCGAAAGGAAATATTTGCGCTTGGAGCGCCCTATGTTGAGCGCGTAGATATCCACGCACTTGTATATGTTGCATATAACGACGCCGAACTGGTTGTCCTCGTTGCGCTCGCAGATGTCGTGCAACACGGCGATTTTGAGCGAATCGGAGATGAACGCGTCGAGAAGAAGTCCGCGCAGATAGTCGTCGTAGCCAGCCTTTACGGCGCACATCGCCGCGACGTAGTGGAGCTGGTTGTCGTCGGAGTTCTCCGTTTCGTCGAAACACCACTTTATGCATTCGAGCACGTTGACGTCCTTTGCCAGCCGCTTTGCGCTGCGTTTGGGCAGGCGGTAGTAGGACGAGAGAAATTCGAGCGAACTTTCGCGCAGCTCCTGGGGCAGGCGGTAGAAATAGCCGAACTCCTCCTCTTTGCCGGAATCGATGTTTTCGCGCGCGCGGCGCATATAGTAACGCGCCACCACGGCGTCGGGGTTGATGGTGAGGAGCTTGTCGAACGAAGCAAAGCTTTCGTCGTAGTGCCTGCTGTTGTAGGCGGATATCGCCTTGAAATACAGCACGGTGGTATCGTACGAAAATTCGCCCTCCAGCTTTGAAAAGAGCGCGAACGCCTCGGCGTGCAGCTTGTTTTCGCAGCAGACCGTGGCAATCTTGTATATGTCGTCGGGGTTGGTCGGGTTGAGCTTTACCAGCCTGTATGCAAGTTCCCTGCCCTCTTCGGCCTTTTTCTGCTCGGTCTTTACCGCGGCGAGCGTGGTGAGCGCCTGAACGTCGTCGGGCTTTTTGGAGAGAATGGAGAGGCACTCCTTTTCCGCCTCCTCGGCCTTGTCGCAGATTATGTTGCACATGGCGATATAGTTGCGCGCCGAAAGATAGCGAGGGTTGCCCTCCGCCACCTTTTCAAACTCCGAAACGGCTTTATCGTACTGCTGCGCGCGCATATACTCCACCCCGCGCGACATCTCGGCCAAATAGTCGGCGATTTCGGGCGGGTAGGCGAATTTTAAGGGGTTTTCCTGCCTGCGCAAAAAGTTATCGATAATCTCGCGCCTGCTCTCGGGCGAGAGGTCGTCCGTTTCTATGAGCAGCTTGTTGTAGTAATACGCCGCGAAATGCTCGTTATCGATATTCATAAAGTCGACGGCGAGCCCCTCGTACGCGTCGGCCAAATCGCCGTCTGGAGCCTCGTCGAGATAGCGGAACCAATAGTTTATCGAACGCTCGTAGAGCTCCATGTCGTCGAATGCTTCGGCATACAGCATAAATGAGCGGTCGTCGTCGTAATTGAGTTCGGCGTTTTTGTTCAGAATTTTAAGCGCGCCTATTAAGTTGTGGTCGTCCAGCATATCGGCGGCTATCGCTAAAAGCCGCTCGTCGCTGAAATCAATCTCTTCGGTTTTACTCATTTAAATAACTTATCTATGTCGTCCTGCCCGAATTTGTAGTCGGTGTTGCAGTAGTGGCAGTGCACCGAAATTTCGCCCTGCTCTTTTATTATGTCCTCAAGCTCGCTTTTTCCCATGGTGAGCAGAATGGCGCTTATCTTTTCGCGCGAGCAGTTGCACTTATACCCGGGTTCGGTGATATATACGTGCTCGCCGCCCGTCTCCTTTGCAAAGTATTTCTTTAAAACGCCCTCTGCGCCCAGAAGGCGGATATCTTCGGCGACGTCGCCTATCTCCTCAGTTTTTTTAAGTACCGTCTCCCTCGCCGCGTCGTCTGCGCCGGGGAGAAGCTGCATGACTATTCCGCCCGCCGCAAGGCACTTTTCTCCGTCGAAGAGCGCGCCCACGCGCACTTTTGTGGGAATTTGTTCGGAGAGCTCGAAGTAATGTTCGAAATTCTGCGAAACGTCGTCGGAAATGAGCTCGCACGCGCCCGTGAAGGGGCGGAAAAAGCCGTCGTCCTTTATAACGGTCATAAAGCCGCCCGCAAGCCTGCCTTCGGCGGAGCCGTCGATATAGCCGCGCATATGCAGGCTGATATCACCCGAAACGCTGGCAGAACCCGCGCCCGAGGCGCCCTTTATAGTGATTGAAATGGCGCCCTTTTCGCTCTTTAAACAGCCCGACATATACACGCCGCAGGTAAGAAGCTCGCCGAGCGTCTTTGCCGCGGCGGGTGCGAGACCGTGTATGTCGCGCGCACGCTGAACGAGGCCGGTAGTTTCGGTTACGGTGAGCGAAACCTGTTTATTGCAAATCAGAGTTTTGTATAATCTGTTCATAAAAAAACACCTTATTCACGAAATTCTCGCGCAAGCCGTGCGCGACAATTTCCGTGATTTTAGGGGCACTGCCCCTCTTTGCGCAATCATAAGAGCCCACGAAGCGTATAATTGCGCAAATTCACCCTGCTGAGGCGCAGGTATGCGCAAATTGAGTCCTGCTGCGGCGGCACAGCCGCCTTGCGACATAATTTATTTCAAAATAATGATTGTCATACTGCACGCGCGAGGCGTTAGCCGAAGCTCTGCCGAGGGACTCATGCTTGTGGGAAACGGCAGAATGAATCTCGGAGCTGCCTAATGTCCGCCGCAAGGCGGCGCACTACACCGCTCGGCAGATAAAGTTTATCCTCAGGCTGTCCTCTCTGAGCGGCTCGCCGAGGTGCCCCTCCGTGCGCAGCACTTCAAACCCGCAGCCGTGCAATGCGGCGGCAATATCATCCGCTTTGTGCGCGTACTGCACATGCCGCTCGTCCTCGCGCCTGAACAGCCCGTCGCCCGCGGGCGTGAACACCGTGATGTCCATTATCGCCTTTTCGCCGTCGAATTTGTTGAACCAGAGGTAGGTTATATCGTCCAAATCTTCGGCAAACAGATTGTCGCCGAGCACGTTTTTCAGCTTGTATTCGCTGCTGATATCGAACACGAATGCGCCGCCCTTTTTGAGGCAGGAGCGCACGTGCGAGAACGCCGCACAAAGTTTTGCGGGCGGAACGTAGTTTATGCAGTCGTTTACGGCGACGGCGAAATCGACCCGCTTTAACAGTTTTAGTTTGGTTATATCGCCCAGTAAAAATTCGGCGCGCACACCCTCGCGCGAGGCAAGCTCGCGCGCCTTTTGCAGCATTTCGGGCGAGATATCCACGCCGCAGACCTCCTTGCCCGCCCTATACAGCGCGCGCGTAAAATAGCCGTTGCCGCAGCCGATATCAGCTCCGCACGCGCCCGCGCCGAGCTCCTCCAGCGTTTTAATTAAATACTGCGACCATTTATCATAGCCGCAGTCTGAATTTAAATATTCAAATTTGCCGCCGAGGGCGGCGTAACTCTCTTTCATTTTGCGCTTTTCGCCTTTATCTTAAAAGATTGTCGGCGCTTATCTTCTTTTTCTTCTTCTTTTTGCCGTCGTCCTGGAGAGCCTTCTCCCTCTCGGCGAACAGCTTGTTGTATTCGACGTATCTCTCGTCGTTCTTATGCTCGTCCTCATAGGCCGCTATACTGTCTTCAAGCGCTTTTCTGCCCGCCGCGACGTCGGCTATGTCGGCGCGCGAGAAGCTCTTTTTAAGCGAGGGAACGGGGGCGGGGTCGATGGGCGGTATGGGGCGGCCTACAAGCTCGCTCTTGCCCGCGGCGAGAATTTCGCGCGCGATGCGGCGCTCTTCCTCCGCCTTTTCTTCGGCAAGCTCCTTTTCGGTCTTTTTGGCGCGCTCGGCCGCCTTCTGGGCCTCCAAGTTGGGCGTGATGTACATATCGAACACCCACTGCGTGAAGCTCATCCACACGAGGAAGATATATGAAAAACCGAATACGATGAATATTATCAGCGCGATTACCTGCATGAAGCTGCCCATGAGCAGGAACCATACGGGGATAAACGCAAGGCCGAGAATGAATATGGTCTGTATAACCGAGCCTATGAGCAGGATAAAGCTGTTCTTTATCGTCTGCCAGGGGCCGACCCTGTAGCTTACGCCTACGGCGATGAACCACATGCAGATGATGCCCACAAGCACGCACAGAATTATCATCAGCACGGTTGCGGCTACAGGCCATGCGGACGAGCCGCCCGTCGCTATCGTGAGGTCTTTCCAGTCGCTGACCATAACGGTGCAGAAGAATACTATCATAAAGAGCGCCACGGGGAACGCCACGTTCAAATAGCACTTTTTAACGCCGCGGAAATAGCCCTTTATGGTGAAATCGCCGTGGGTGTTGACGAGCTTTTTCATTGAATAGCATGCGCCTGCCACGCCCACCGCGGCAATGAGGCCTGCAACTATAGCAAGAGAATAGAACATCATGTCGGCCGACATATACAAACTTTCGGCAAGGCCCGAAACGTTGGGGTTAGCGGGCAGGCCGACGGGTCCTATGTTTGCGCTGAACGGATAGGCGTTGGAAATGGAGTTTACGTACAGCTCGCGGATATACACGATTGCTATAAGAGGAATGAAAAACAGGAGCGTGAACAGGTTGTTTATGATAATTTTGCCGAAGTTCGACTTGAACACGTTCCACGTATCGCCCCACCTGCCTTCGGGGAGTATTGTGCGGGCGTAATCGATAATTTCGTTGCCTTCCAAGGATTTTACTCTGGATTCTGCCATTTTGTTTTCCTTAAATTAGTTTTTGTGCAAAGCGCTTAATACGCGGCGCGGTACAAAACCGCATTTACAGCATTATACAGCAAAGTAATGATTTTTTCAATTATTTTAATTGAGGTTTAAAAAATTTCTTTACATTTAGACTGCGCTGTGATATATTTATCGTACTGAATAGAGGAGCGGGCGAGCATAAGTACACGCGGAGTTGAATTTTAAGGGAATTTTTATTCTCCGCGTCGAAAGGGTATCTCCGCCGAAGCGCAAGCCGCCTTGCCTTGCGCTGGGTGCAAAGGTCAATACCTTTGCAACTGTCGCTTTATGCGTTGCGCTTTTCGGTAGAGACTTACAGTTTAAGTTTTTTACCCGCAGGCGCCGCCCGCGGGATTTTTATTTCCGCAGCGGCAGAATTCACGGCACTCAACCGCTGCTCAGGGCTTTATACAAAATTTTGGAGTTTATATACATGAAAAAATTCAACGTGGGCGTTATCGGCGCCACGGGCATGGTGGGACAGCGTTTCCTGCTCTTGCTCGAAAATCATCCCTGGTTCAACGTAACCTGCCTTGCCGCATCCTCTTCCTCCGCGGGAAAGAAGTATAAAGATGCGCTCCGCCGCTGGCACATGAGCACGCCCATGCCCGATAAATATGCGGATATGGTCGTTTATGACGCCTCTGCCGACAAGGAGAAAATTGCCTCCTCGGTAGACTTCTGCTTCTGCGCGGTAAACATGAAAAAGGACGAGATAAAGGAGCTCGAGTATGCGTATGCAAAGCTCGAATGCCCGATAGTTTCCAACAACAGCGCGCACCGCTTTACGCCCGACGTGCCCATGGTTATCCCCGAGATAAATGCAGACCATATTTCGGTTATAGACGCGCAGAAGAAGCGCCTGGGCACCAAACGCGGCTTTATAGCGGTGAAGAGCAACTGCTCGCTGCAATCTTACGTTCCGCTTTTGCACCCGCTTAAAAAATACGGAATAAAGAGCGCGGCCGTTACCACATATCAGGCGATATCGGGCGCAGGCAAGACCTTTGAGACAATGCCCGAGATTATCGACAATATAATACCCTACATCGGCGGCGAAGAGGAAAAAAGCGAAAAAGAGCCGCTTAAAATCTGGGGCAAAGTTGAGGGCGGCGAGATAGTGCCCGCCTCCTCCCCCGCGATAACAGCGCAGTGCCTGCGCGTTCCCGTATCGGACGGACACACCGCGGCGGTATTCGTAAACTTTGAGAACAAGCCGACCAAGGAAGAAATTCTCTCCGCGTGGGAAAATTTTGAGGGCGAACCCCAGAGGCTCAACCTCCCCTCCGCGCCCAGACAGTTCATACATTATTTTGAAGAGGACAACCGCCCCCAGGCAAAGCTCGACAGAATGACCGAAAACGGCATGGCCGTTTGCGCGGGCAGGCTTAGGGAAGACAATGTGTTCGACTATAAATTCGTCGGACTTTCGCACAACACCCTCCGCGGCGCGGCGGGCGGCGCGGTACTTTTAGCCGAACTTCTTGCGGCGAAGGGATATATTTAAATTCTCACAGATTTTCCTTTTGGTGACAAAGGAAAATCTTCGTGATTTCGGGGAGCCAGCTCCCCCTTGCCCCGATTTTTAGAAGCTCTCTTATTATATAATCGGGGCAATTCCCCTTTGGTGAGCCCGCTTACGCGGCAAATTGAGTCGCGCTAACGCAGGGAAACCCTGCTTGCGCACATTATTTTTTATTAACAGCACATTATTTTTTATTAACACTTGTCATTTCGACTGAAGCCGAAGGCGAAACGGAGAAATCTATTCCGCATTAAAGCCTCCTTTAATGCTTTAGTTTTAAGGGAGCTGGCACGGACGAGCTATGCGAGACCGTAACGGAGGGATTGCCGCACATACCTATCCCCCTTTAATTTCCCCTTAAGCAAAGGGGGACGAGGGGCCACATGTATGCTCACACGCCGCAAGGTTGCACAAAGTGCAATCCATAACGCCGACGAAGGCGGTTCATCACCCATCCGCGGCGAAGCCGCTCATCACTTGCCGCAGGCACCATTGCCCTGCATATATGCGGCAATTAACTTGCAAAAGTCAATTATTTTAAAATTACAAAATATTATAATAAAGAGAAAATATAGCGGAGGCATTGATATGGTAGGTTTCTTTAAGGGAACGGCGACGGCGATGATTACTCCCTTCAAAAAAGACGGGAGCATTAACTTCGACGCGTTCGCGAAAATGATTGAATACCAGATTGAAAACGGCACGGATATGCTGCTCGTGCTCGGCACCACGGGCGAGCCGCCCACGATGACCGAGGAGGAAAAAGAGGCGCTTATGCGCTTTACCGTCGAAAAGGTGAACGGGCGCGTCAAAGTAATGTTCGGCTGCGGCTCCAACAGCACGGCTCACGCCGTTGAGATGGCAAAGCTGGGCGAAAAGCTGGGCGCCGACGGACTTTTAGCCGTGACCCCCTACTACAACAAATGCACGCAGAAGGGCATAGTGGCCTACTATAAGGCCATATGCGAGGCGGTAAGCGTGCCGGTGATAGCCTACAACGTGCCTCCCCGCACGGGCGTGAACATTCTCCCCGCCACCGCGGAAGAACTTGCAAATATACCCAACATGGCGGGCATTAAAGAGGCGTGCGGCAACATGGAGCAGATTTGCGAGACCATGAGAAGAGTGCGCGGCAAGATGGACGTATATTCGGGCGACGACAACCTGAACGTGCCCATTCTCGCCATAGGCGGCGCGGGACTCATTTCGGTAGTTTCGAACATTGCGCCGAAAGAGTGCAAACAGGTTTACGAATATATGGCTGCGCACGACTTAGACAGGGCAAACGAGCTCGAAGATAAGCTCCTCCCCCTGATTGACGCATGCTTTGTTGAAGTAAACCCCATACCCGTGAAATACGGCTGCGACGTGATAGGCCTTGAGGCAGGGCTTCCCCGCCCTCCCCTCACCGAGCTTGAGGACGCGCACAAGAAAATAATGGACGAATGTATTAAAAATTTAGGACTTAAAAAGGTATGATAAAGGTACTCGTTTGCGGCATTGCAGGACATATGGGCCGCAATATATGCGATTTATTGAAGGATGACGGCGAAGCGGAAGCAGTTTGCGGCGTCGACCTGCACACGCCCGAAAATTTTGCGGGAAAGGTTTACAAGACCTTTGCCGAGGTGAACGAAAAAGTCGACGTTGTGATTGACTTCTCCTCCCCCGCCTGCCTTGAAAGCGAAATGGAATACTGCATAAAACACGGCGTGCCCGCCGTAATCGCGGCGACGGGATACACCGCCGGACAGCTTGCGTACATAGACGAGTGCGCGAAAAAGATTGCCGTATTCCGCACGGCGAACTTCTCGGTCGGGGTAAACCTCCTCGTAAAGCTCGTGAAGGAGGCTGCTGAATTTTTGGGCGAAAAGTTCGACATAGAGATTGTCGAAAAGCACCATAACTTAAAAAAGGACGCGCCCAGCGGCACGGCGCTCATGCTTGCCGACAGCGTAAATTCCGCCTTCGCGGATAAAAAGCCCTACGTATGCGGCAGAGAGGGAATGGTCGGCGCGCGCGGCAGGGAGATAGGCCTGCACGCCGTACGCGGCGGCACGATAGTCGGCGAACACGAGGTTATGTTCTGCGGCGAGGACGAAATTATAACGCTTTCGCACTCGGCGCGCTCCAAAAAGGTGTTCGCGGCGGGCGCAATCCGCGCGGCAAAGTGGATAGTCGGCAAACCCGCGGGCATATACGACATGAATAACGTTTTATCGGGCATCTGATTTTTTAATTTTGAAAAATTAAGCCGCGGCGCGCAATGTTTTGCGCGCCGCGGCTTTTTAATTGTAAACGATACGGTTTATCTGCAAATTGCCCCGCATATATGCGCGAAACAACGCTGTTTACACCTTGCTTGCCGCAACTTTTTGTTTATTCTCTTCGGCGTTTATCTCGGTAAACTCCTCGGCAAGTTCTCTCAGCATCGCGACGCGCTTTTTACCGCGCGAACGGGCGGCGACCTGCGCCCCGTTGAGCGCCGAGGCAAGCTGAGGGTTGCCAATCTTGTAATAGTCGCAATATACGCAGTCGCTGAGTTTTGCACGCCCGCACATAGCCTCGTAAACCTGAGCCCTGAGGCTTTCGGCCTTTTCTTTGAGCGTTTCGCCCTCGGCGAAGAACGGGCCGTCGACATAGACGACCTTTTTGGGCTTGCGCGAGAATTTGCGGCGCCTGTAAACGGTGGTGTACGCAAACACGGGCACGCCGCACTTAGCGGGATATTTGAACGACGCCGCGCCGAAGGGGCGTATGCCCGTATAGTACGGCCAGATGTGCGCCTCGGGATAAATTGCCACCCAGTGCCCGCTCTTTGCAGCCTCCTCGATATCTGCTGAAAAGTTTTTCAGTCCGTGCAGGTCGGTCGGCACGGGCACGCCGCCGAGCATCCGCACAAGTCCGCCCGCCCCCTTTATCGAAACAGCGTCGGAATTGACTACGATATCCGCGGTGCGGGGGAAGGCAATGCGCGTGGGATTCATCGCGTCGGTGAGATATGCGGTATGGTTGCCGTAGATGAACGCGCCGCCCTTTTTGTAGCCGCGCATGACGCGCTTGTTCTTCACGCGGGTTAAAAGAGAGCTTACGAGCATGATAAGCGGCGTTGCAAATACCTTATAGACGAGGAAACGCCCGAATTTCCAGCCGCCGTCGGTACGCACGAATTTGTAGTCTTTGGGGAGCTGTCTTTTTTTGATTTTTGTGCCTGCGAAGTCGTCGTTGAGCTCGTCGCAGTAGTAGTATATTCTTTTCATATAGTCCCTCTCTGCCTTTTACAATTTATTTATAATTTATGAATATCAATTTTTTATAAATTAAATGTAAACATAATGTAAATTTTAAAAAAGCCGCCGCGCGGCGCAAAAACTGCGCCGCGCGGCGGCTTATTAACGGCTTATTATATAATACGGCATATAAAAAAGGCGGCAATGCGCCGCCTTTTGTTTATTTACTGAAAGAGTGCGATAAATTCGCGCAGGGCGAAGGGAACGGGGACGTTTTTGGGAAGCGCCAGCCCGACCCCGCGCACGGGGAGCGAGGGCGTTACGTTGACTTCGAAGAGTTCGCCGCTTTCGAGTTTCTTTGAGCAGTACTCGCGCGGAACGCAGCCTATGCCCATTCCCTTTACCGCAAGTTTGAGCATCAAATCCCAGTTTGCAACCTCTATATCGGGCTGGAGCACAAGTCCGAGCGTGGCGAGGTACCCGTCGACCGCGCGGCGGGCGACGGTGTTCTGTTCCATCATCAAAAGGGGATATTCCTGCAAAGTCTTTATCGAAACCGCCCTGCCTTTGAGCTCGGAGAAACGGTCGCTCGCGACGAAGATATCGCTTAAAAGGCTGACGCTGCCCGAGAGCATTACGTCCTTGTCGTCTATCGGCAGGTTTAAAAACACGATATCGCACTTGTTGTCTTTGAGCTGGGCTATCGTGTCGAGCGTTGTGCCCGTTATAAGGTCGAACTTGACTGCGGGGTACTTGTCGTGATACTCGGCAATCTTGTCGGCGAGAATGTTCGAGAAGATTGAGTCGGTCGCGCCGACGCGTATGGTGCCGGTGGCCGTCGTTTTAAGCTCTATGAGCGTATTTTCGGCGCTGTCTAAAAGGTTGAGCGCCTCCTCCACCTTGGGAAAAATTATCTTTCCGCCCTGAACGGAGAGCTCCATTCCCCTGTGCGTGCGGTTGAAGAGCGTTGCCCCGAGCTGACTTTCGAGCTGTTTTATAGCCTGCGACACCGCGGGCTGGGATATGTAGAGTTCCTCTGCCGCCTTAGTAAGGCTGCCGCACTTCGCAACGGTGTAAAATACCCTGTAAAGTTCAAGATTTACCATTTTTTGTGCCTCTCATAGAAATCCAATATTTTATACGGAAAGATAGAGCAAAGCAAAATAATGCCACGATTGCTTAGAACTCTATCCCCCTTTAAATCCCCCTTAAGCAAAGGGGGACGAGAGGGCGCACCTTGTTGCGCCGCTCCACTTTACATACTCCTTAAAAAGTGAGTTCTGAATTGCGGAATAATTTTTCTAAAATAAATAATGTCGCAAGGCGGCTATGTCTCTTACGGAATTATGCGACAAAGACATTACAATCCCTCAGTCGCGTTCCGCGCCAGCTCCCTTTGCACAAGGGAGCCTTATTGCGAAATAAACTAATTAATTTATAAATAACATGCGAATCTAATACAATTAGCAACTTCACAGAAGCAAGTAAGACACGGAGCGAGCGGAAGCCGTGAAATCCGCGGACTCACTTATAAAACTTTAAAGATGCGAGCAAGACGAGGAGCGCGAGGAAAACCTGAGGGAGCTCAGCCATGACCTGCTCGTTTAAACCTCGGAGATACGAGCAGTACGCGGAGCGTGCGGAAGCCGTGAAGGAGCTTACTTAGAGGTAAGTGACTGAACGGAACCGTAAACGCGACAAAGTAATGCGAAGTATATACGAGGTTTTGCGAATTAACTACGTAGTCTATTTCCCTACGCAGAATTTGGAGAATATAGTATTTATAATCTCCTCCGTGGCGGTGGCGCCCGTAATTTCGCCGAGCGCGTCCCACGCCTCCTTTATGTCGACGGAGACGATATCGGTGGGGAAAACGCCTATCGCAGACGCCGCAGAGCCGAGAGATTCGGAGACGCGCGCAAGCGTTTTATAGTGCCTCTCCTCTATCAGAAACGCCTCGTCGGAGGAGGTGCCGCCCGGAAGCGCGGCGCTCTGCATGAGCTTTTTGAGCTCCTCCACCCCCTCGCCCGTGAGCGCCGAAACCGAGATATCCTCGTTGCCGTCGGGCCTGTCGGAGATGTCGCGCTTGTTGCGCACCTTTATCGCGGGGCAGGGGCATGCCTTGCGGAGCTCCTCTTCGTCGCCGGAGTATGCGCCCTCATACACGATAAGGGCGACGTCCGCCGCTTCCAGCGCGCGGCGCGCGCGCTTTATGCCGAGCTTTTCAATCTCGCCTGCGTCCTCGCGTATGCCCGCCGTGTCGTACAGGTTGAACCTGACCCCGCCGAGCTCCATAGAGCCTTCAACCACGTCGCGCGTGGTGCCCGCAGAGGAGGAAACTATCGCCTTGTCGTAGCCCAGAAGGGCATTTAAAAGCGAGCTTTTGCCCGCGTTCGGCTTGCCGCAGATTGCCACCGAAACGCCGTTTTTTATCTTTTTGCCCCCGTCATATGCCGCGACGAGTTTATCCGTACGCTCTTTGAGCGAGAGCAGAATCTGCTTTATGTCCGAAAGTTCGCTCCTCTCGATGTCCTCTTCGGGATAGTCGACGTCGGCGCCTATTTTTGCGAGCACGTCGGTGAGCTTATCCTGTATTTCCTCCGCCTCTTTTGTAAGCCTGCCCGAGTATAACAGGCTGCCCGCGCGCACCTCGGCAGAGCTTTGGCCGTTTATCATGTCGGCCATGCCCTCCGCCGCCGAGAGCGAAATTTTACCGTTTACAAAGGCGCGCATCGTGAACTCGCCCGCCTTTGCGGGGCGCGCGCCCGCGGCAAGCACCGCCCTTAAAACCGCGCGCGAGAGCTCTACGCCGCCGTGGCAGTGCAGCTCTACGACGTCCTCGCCCGTAAAGGAGTGCGGTGCTTTGAAATACACGCACAGACCGAAATCGGTTATGCCGCCCGCCGCCGTTATGTTGCCCGAATACATGTATCTGGGCTTAAATTTTTTAACCGCCGTTTTGCCCGACGGGGAAAAGACTTTTTCCGCAACCGGGAGGGCTTCGGCGCCGCTTATTCTTATTATGGCAACGCCGCCCGCAGCGGGCGCCGTGGAGATTGCGGCAATACATTCACCGTTCATTTTACAGCCTTAAGAGTGCAAAAAATAAATAATATTAATATAATCTTAATTTATACGTATAACCCTGCGTTATACCTTTAGCTAATTATAACACACATACATAATCTGCGCAAATAATTTAAGGGTGTGCAACGCGCTTTAAGCGTTTTGCACACCCCGAAAAATTTAGTGATAAAAATTATCAGTTGAACTCGTCGAAAGGCGAACCGCCGTCGGACGAACTTCCGCCGCTGCCGTTTGAGGAGCCATATGGATTGCCCTGCGAGGAGCTGCCCGAAGAGCCGCCGCCCTGCGAAGAAGTACCGTACTCGCCGTCGTAAGGGTCGGGCGCGGAAGAGCCCTGCGAGTGACCCTGATAGTAACCGTTCTGCCCGTCGTATCCGCCGTTGTTTCCTCCGTTATAGCCGCCGCTGTAAGGATTCTGGTTATACTGGTTGCCGTACTGCTGCTGATACATGCGGTAGTTGCGCTCGCGCACTTTTCTTATATAGTCGGTATAGCTCATGCCCTTGTTGTTGCGCACGACGTAAATGAGAATGCCCGTGAGGGGAAGAAGCGCGCCCGCAACTGAGAACCATACGTACTGCCTTGCGGAATAGGTGCGGAAGAACGCCGTGAGAAGCAGAAGTTTGAGCACTATGAACACGAGCTCCACCCACGAGAGGATATAGTCGTTCAGATTGCTGAACACCCAGCCCATCCAGTCAAGACTTGCGGGCATACTATCTTTGAATCCGTTAGCATAATAATACATGGTTTCGCCAGTATTTACATTTTGCATCGGCGTCCATTTTATATGAATCCAAACCGAGAACGCCGAAACGTAGTAGATAATATAGCCCGCGACGAGCAGAAGCTCGAGCACAGCAGTGATAACGGCGAAGTGCCTTGCCTTCATTCCGTAAACCTTGTTCTTTTCGGCGCACACGCCTATATAGTACAGATTGAAAAACGGAACGAACGCCATCCATTTGTTGCCGTAACCCTCGCGCTTTGCGATTGTGAACAGACCGACCGCCTGGAAGATATAAACTATCAAAAAGCAGAGCCCGCCGACGAGCAGGCATATCCACAGCCTGTTTGTAACAGTCTGGTCCGGGTTCATGCTGAGCGATACGAATAATTCCGCGTAGCTTGCAAACTGAAAAAAATCCATAGCTCTCCGTTAAAATATATTGTTGCTCCGATATATATTATGGTTTATCCGAAAGGTATAAACCGCCTTTTAGATATTTTGCACAAATATTATAATCAGATCAGGTGTATTAAGTAAAACAGAATTGTGAAAACGCGGTAAAATAAACAGAATTTTTAAAACTTTAAATGGCCTGATTGAGACACGCTCAGCCGAAAAGGTCGAAGCCGTAGTCGACGTTTTCGAGGGTAAGCCCCTTTGCCGGCATTGTTTTGCCGACGAGCGAACGGTCGCCCGCAGCGAGCGAACGCTCTATGTCGGAAAGGGTCAGCCTGCCCTGCCCTAAAAAGAGAAGAGTTCCCGCCATCGTGCGCACCATGTTGTATAAAAAGCCGCCGCCGCAAACGGTGAGCAGAATATCTTCGCACCCGCGCGAGAGCGAGCTCTGCACCTCTACGGAAAACACGTTGCGCACGGTGGTTTTTGCCGAGGAGCCGCTGGCGCAATATGCCTTGAAATCGTGTTCACCGCAATATAGTTGCGCCCCTTTTTGCATAAGCTCCACGTCGGGGCGGGGATATACGGCGACTGCGTAGCGCGATTTTAACGGGTGTTCCCTGCGCGCGGCGTACATGCGGTAGCAGTAAGTTTTTTTCTTCGCCGAGCGGTTCGAATCGAACTCTTCGGGAGCCATAACCGACTTTAAAACGCATATATCAGGGGGTAAACGGAAGTTGAGCGCATCGGCAATCTTTTCCGCGGGCACCGAAATATCCGCCGAAAAGTGGCACACCTGCCCCGCCGCGTGCACTCCGCTGTCCGTTCTGCCGCTGGCGATTATATTCACTTTTTTGCCGAACGCGGCATATGCCGCGCCCTCCAAAACGCTCTGAACGGAAATTCCGTTCTTCTGCGTCTGCCAGCCGCGGTAATGCGTGCCGTCGTAAGCAACTTTTATTGCAAATTTCATAGTATTTATATTCACAAAAATTTAGCGCAAGCCGTATAAAAAACTCTATGTCATTTCGACTAAGTGAGCAAAGCGAACGCACGGAGAAATCTCTCTTTGTCCATCGCTTCGCTCCGAGATCCATTCGACTGCGGGCTTCGCCCTCCGCTCAGGATGACAAAGAGAGCGCATTTTGGCTTGTTGTAAATTTTGCCTTGTGCCGACGAGCGATACATATACAAGGGAAAGCGGCTCAAGTTATTACAATGTACTCGTAAATTGCGGGGAAAATTTGCTCGGCATATATATTGAAAAGAACGACGCCCGCAATGAGCGCGGCGAATATAAGCGCACCGACCAAATCTCTCCAGCCAAACGTTAGTTTTTTATACTTGGTGCGGTTTTTGGAACCCGAATAGCAGCGGGCGTCCATGGCGTCGCCCAGCTCCTCCGCGCGCCTGAACGCGCTTATCAGAAGGGGAATGAGTATGGGCACCACCGCCTTTATTCTCTTTATGATGTTGCCGCTCTCAAAGTCGGCTCCCCTCGCCTTCTGCGCCGCTATGATGCGGTTTGTTTCGTCTATAAGCGTGGGGATAAAGCGCAGGGCTATGCTCATTATCAGCGCAAGCTCGTGCACGGGGAACCTTATCCACTTCAAGGGAGTGAGAAGGCTCTCTATGCCGTCGGTGAGGCGGACGGGCGTGGTCGTGAGCGTGAGCACGGCGGAGGCCATAACCAGAAGGAACAGGCGAAGCAGCAGGAATACCGTGTACACGACCGCCTCGCGGTAGATGGTTACGGGCGAATCGGGCGGGGTGAGCGGGTGTTCGCCGCCGTGGAAGAACAGGTTTAAAACCGAAGTTAAAATGAGAATGAAAAGTATGCCCTTAACGGAGCGGAGCACCGAGCCGAACGGCACGCGCGCGGCTATTACGGCGGCAATGAGCACCACGGCGCACAGTATCATGCCGTAGAACGTATCGGCGATGAAGATTGCGACGATGAACGCGATGAGCGCGAGCAGCTTCGTGCGCGGGTCCATTGAATGGACGAAAGATTTGGCGGGGTAGTATTGCCCGAACGTTACGTCGTTAAGCATTCTCCCCTCCTTGGAAAAGGCTTATCACCTTTTCGGAAAAATCTTCGCAGGTAAAGTCGGTATCAATATCGATTCCGAGCTCTCTAAGGCGCGCGCACGCCTTCGCCGTGAGGGGCACGTCCAGCCCGAGCGAGGTGAGCTCGTCGGCCTTTTTGAAGAGTTCGCGCGGGGCGGCGCAGTCGGCGACTTCACCGTCGGATATCACAGCCGCCTTCGTGCAGTTGTCGGCAATTTCGTCCATATCGTGCGAAACGACGATAACCGTAGAGCACCACTCGCGGTGAATTTTGTGCAGAAGCTCCATTATCTCCTGTTTGCCGAGGGGGTCGAGCCCCGCGGCAGGTTCGTCGAGAATGAGTATGTGGGGGCGGCTGACTATGACGCCCGCGATTGCGACGCGCCTCTTTTGCCCGCCCGACAAATCGAAGGGTGACTTATCTTTCACCTCTTCGTAGTTAAGCCCTACCATCTCCAGCGCGTCGCGCACGGCAGATTCGGTCTCCTCCGCGGAAATGCCCTTGCGGAAATTTTTGAGCCCGAACGCCACGTCGGCAAACACCGTTTCGGCAAAGAGCTGGTATTCGGGGTACTGGAACACCATTCCCACGCTTTCGCGCAGTTTTACGAAGGGGCACTTTTTATCGGCGAGGTTGAACCGGCCGACGGTTATTGAGGGAAGAACGGGCGCGGGCTGACCCTTTTTGGGCTTTTTGGCGCGGTACCTCTTTTCAGCCTGCGGCAGTTTTATGAGCGCGTTTAAATGCTGCACGAGCGTAGACTTGCCGCTGCCCGTGTGACCTATTATGCCGAAGAACTCGCCCTCGTCTATGTGCAGGTTGATACCCTTTAAAGCCCTGGAGGCAAAGGGCGATTTCGCAGAATAGGTGAACGCGAGATTTTTCACGTCGATGTCCCATTCGTGCGGGCTTTCGGGCAGGGGAGCGGCGGTGAATGCCGCCGTCCTGCTTTTTACGCCGGCCGCGTCGGCGGCGTCCTTTATCTCTTCGGCGAGAATTTCGGGGGTGAGGCAATCTGCCACTGCAATTCCCGCCTTTTGCAGAGTTTTGCATATCCTGCCGATTCTCGGCAGGCTTAAATTGTAGGCCTCCAGCCGCTCGCTGTGCAGAAATATCTCCGCGGGAGTGCCCTGCATCACTATCTCTCCGCGGTTTAAAACTATGGTGCGGTCGGCGAGCAGCGCCTCCTCCATGAAGTGGGTTATGAGTATTACCGTCATCCCCTCCTCGCGGTTGAGGCGGGAAACGACGCCCATAACCTCTCTTCTGCCGCGCGGGTCGAGCATCGCCGTAGATTCGTCCAATATTATTATGTCGGGCTTTATGGCAAGCACGCCCGCAATGGCAATGCGCTGCTTCTGTCCGCCCGAAAGGCGGGATGGCGTGCCCGTGCGGAACTGCTCCATTCCCACTGCTTTAAGCGCCCAGTCTATGCGCCTGCCTATCTCTTCGCGCTCCACCCCGATATTTTCGGGGCCGAAAGCCACGTCGTCCTCGATTATCGAGGCGACCATCTGGTTGTCGGGGTTCTGGAAAACTATGCCCGCCTTTTTTCGTATCTCAATCGGGTTTTTGCCCTCGGCGGTATCCAGCCCGAACACTACAACCTTGCCCTCGTCGGGAATGAGCAGTCCGTTTATCAGCCGCGCGAGCGTCGATTTGCCGCTGCCGTTGTGCCCGATTATTGCGAGGAACTCGCCCTTCTTTACCGTAAACGATACTCCGCTCAGCGCGGGGGCGGGCTGTTCGTTGTATGAGAAAGTTACGCCGTCGAAAACGACCGCGTTGCCGTCATCCGTATTTTCGGCGGCATCGGGGGCGCCTGCCTGCGCTGCGCCCGCCGCCATGTTTTCGCCGCCCGCCACTTGCGCGGGCGCAATTTTTTCAGCCGCGTCGGCGGCTTTGATATCTTCTTCCATTATCTACCTTTTTATTTGCACTGATTATAACAAATAAACAAAACTTTAACAACAGATTACGCTCCGTTTTTTACCAAAGAAAGATAAAAAATTTGTGAACGCGCGCCCGTGCGCGCGGAAACGGGCGCGGGCGGGGCTAATATTTTTTGGCAGATTTTGCCTTGCGTGACAACTTTTAACAGACTTTACGCCCGATTTTTAAACAAGTTTTAAAATATATTGAAAATATATTTCAAATGGATATTGACTTTTTTCAAGTATTGTTCTATAATATTTTCGTGTGAAAATACACAAAGTTATTGATTTGCTTAAATATTTCAAACGGAGGTTTTATTGATGAAAAAGTTGACTATCGACGGTAATACCGCCGCCAGCCACGTTGCGTACGCCTTTTCGGAAGTAGCGGCAATTTATCCCATTACGCCCTCTTCCCCCATGGCGGAAGTTGCCGATGAATGGGCAACCGCAGGAAGAACCAACATGTGGGGGCAGAAAGTTAAGATTGCCGAGATGCAGTCCGAAGGCGGCGCCGCAGGCGCGGTTCACGGCTCGCTCTCCGCAGGCGCTCTGACCACTACCTTCACCGCGTCGCAGGGTCTTCTTTTAATGATTCCCAACATGTATAAGATTTCGGGCGAACTGCTGCCCATGGTAATGCACGTTTCCGCGCGCGCCCTGGCTGCCCACTCGCTCAACATATTCGGCGACCATGCCGACGTTATGGCATGCCGCCAGACAGGTTTTGCAATGCTCTGCGATTCGTCCGTACAGGAAGTTATGGACCTCGCGCTCGTTGCGCACCTCTCCACCCTCAAATCTAAAGTTCCCTTCATCAACTTCTTCGACGGTTTCAGAACCTCGCACGAAGTTGCAAAGATTGACGTCTGGGACGAAGCAGACGACTATGCAGAGATAAGGGCTATATGCGACGAGGCAGGCATCGCCGCCGACGTTGCAGACTTCAAGAGCCGCTCTCTTAACCCCGAGCACCCCATCCAGAAGGGTACCGCGCAGAACGGCGACACCTACTTCCAGAACAGGGAGACTGCAAACAGCTACTACGAAGCAACCCCCGCTATCGTTCAGAAGATGATGGACCTCGTTTCCTCCAAGTGCGGAAGGAAATACCACCTCTTCGACTACGTGGGCGCACCCGACGCGGAAGAAGTTATCGTTGCCATGGGCTCTGCCTGCGAAACGATTGAAGAGAGCATCAACAAGCTCAACGCGATGGGCAAGAAATACGGCCTCGTAAAAGTTCGTCTTTACAGGCCTTTCGTTGCAGACGCATTCGTTGCCGCTCTTCCCAAGAGCGCCAAGAAGATTGCCGTACTCGACAGGACGAAGGAGCCCGGCTCCCTCGGCGAGCCTTTATACCTCGACGTTTGCTCGGCGCTGCTTGAAAAGGGCGTAACCAAGGCGAAAGTAGTAGGCGGCCGCTACGGCCTCGGTTCCAAGGAGTTCACCCCCTCCATGGTTCTCGCAGTTTACAAGAACCTTGAAAAGAAGGAACCCAAGAACCACTTCACCATCGGTATTTACGAGGACGTAACCAACAGCTCGCTCGATTTCTCCGAGAAGTTCGACGCAGCTCCCGCAGGTTCGACCTCCTGCAAGTTCTACGGTCTCGGTTCCGACGGTACCGTTGGCGCAAACAAGAACTCCATCAAGATTATCGGCGACCATACCGACAAGCACGCACAGGCGTACTTCTTCTACGACTCCAAGAAGTCGGGCGGCATCACGGTTTCCCACCTCCGTTTCGGCGATACGCCCATACAGTCGGAATACCTCATCGACTCCGCAGACTTCGTTCAGTGCTCCAACCCCTCCTACATCACCCGCTACGATATGACTAGCGACATCAAAGAGGGCGGCACCTTCCTCATCAACACCGACGCTACCACGGTTGAAAAGCTCGAAGAATTCCTGCCCGCAAAGGTTAAGCAGGACATCGCCAAAAAGCACATCAACCTCTACGTTATCGACGCTATCCACATCGCAGGCAAACTCGGACTTAAAGGCAGGACGAACACCATTCTCCAGTCGGCGTTCTTCCGCGTTAATCCCCAGATTATGCCCTACGACAAGGCTATCGAATACATGAAGTACATGGCCAAGAAGTCCTTCGGCAGAAAGGGCGACGCTGTCGTTCAGATGAACTACGACGCCATCGATTCCGCCGCAGGCGACAACCTCGTAAAGATTGACGTTCCCGCTTCGTGGGCAAACGCTACGACGGGCGCCGAGATGGTCGAGGGACATGCCGACAAGTACTATCAGGAAATAATCAAACCCATCCTCTATCTCCAGGGCGACAAATTAAAGTCCTCGCAGTTCAACGCAGACGGCCACGTTCCCACCGGCACGACCAAGTTTGAAAAGCGCGGCGTTGCCGTTACCGTTCCCGAGATAATTCAGGACAAGTGCATACAGTGCGGCACCTGCTCGTTCGTATGCCCTCATGCTTGTCTGCGTCCCGCACTCGTTGCTAACGACGCGACCGACAAGCCCGAAACGCTTACCACCAAACCTGCAATCGGCATCCCCGGCTACGGCTACAAGATGCAGGTATCTCCCCTCGACTGCATGGGATGCGGCGTGTGCGCAACCGTTTGCCCCGTAAAGGACGGCGGCGCCATAAAGATGATACCTCTTGCAGAGTCGCTTGAAAAAGGCGAGGACAAGAACTGGGAGTATGCGGTTGACCTTCCCGCGGTTGATACCTCCAAGTTCAAGAAAGAGACCGTTAAGGGCTGCCAGTTCTGCACACCCCTCTTCGAGTTCTCCGGCGCATGCGCAGGCTGCGGCGAAACTCCTTACGTTAAAGTTATAACCCAGCTCTTCGGCGAAGACATGGTTATCGCAAACGCGACGGGCTGCTCCTCCATTTACGGCGGTTCCTCGCCTACGTGCCCCTACACGACCAACAAAGAGGGTCACGGTCCCGCATGGGCTAACTCCCTGTTCGAAGACAACGCAGAGTTCGGCTACGGCATGAACCTCGCATATTCGGCAAGGCGCAATGCCATAAAGGGCAAAGTTGAAAAGCTTGCCGGCCTTTGGGACGGCGAAGGCAAAGCTGCTTGCGAAGCTTACCTTGCCGCATTCGAAGACAGAGAACCTTCCAAGAAAGCTTCAAAAGAGCTTGTAAAATACCTTGAAGGCTGCAAGGACTGCGGTTGCGAGGCCGACGCGCTCGTTAAAGAGATTCTTGCCGACAAAGACTGCCTTGCCAAGAAGTCCATCTGGATATTCGGCGGCGACGGCTGGGCATACGATATCGGTTACGGCGGACTCGACCACGTTATAGCCGAAGGCGAAGACGTAAATATCCTCGTACTCGACACCGAAGTTTACTCCAACACCGGCGGCCAGGCTTCCAAGTCGACCAACATCGGCGCGGTTGCCAAGTTCGCTTCCGCGGGCAAGAGGGTAAAGAAGAAGGACCTCGGCATGATTGCAAAGACGTACGGCTACGTATACGTTGCACAGTGCTCGATGGGCGCTAACCCCGGACAGTTCTTAAAGGCTATATCCGAGGCAGAAGCTTACCACGGCCCTTCGCTGATTATCTGCTACGCACCCTGCATCAACCACGGCATCAACATGACCAAGAGCCAGCTCGAAGAGAAGGCGGCTGTTGACTGCGGTTACTGGCAGCTTTACAGGTACAACCCCGAAGGCGAAGTATTCACGCTCGACAGCAAGCCCGACCCCAACTTCGAAGGCTACCAGTCCTTCCTCGCAGGCGAGACGAGGTACTCCTCGCTTGTTAAGACCCAGGGCGCCGAAGTTGCAAACGAGCTCTTCAAGAAGACCGAGGAATCGGCAAAAGAGAGGCTCGAAGGCTACAAGAAGCTTGCAGGCAAAGAATAATCAATAACTAACTCCGTTTTATAAAAATACAAAAGCCCCCGCCTTTTCAGGCGGGGGCTTTTGACAAATTTTGCATATCCGCATTTAAGGCTCCCTTGTGTAAAGGGACGAACATTGTTGTTCTACAAACAGCAGACACCCGCTGTTTGTACAATGTGAGATGAGCGAGCATATAGTACAAGGTGCGAGCGATGACCGCGCGAGGAACTTTAGTTCCGACACTTTGCGGAGGGCTCCCTTCGGGAAACCGCAAAAAACGGCGTTCCCCTTGCGCCGTTTGAGAATGGCGCGCGGGAGCGTGACTGAGGGATTGTTTGTCGTTGCCAAAGCCAGCCTATAATTCCGAATACGTCGCAGCCTTATCTCCTACAATCCCCCCTTTACTTCCCCCTTTACACAAGGGGGGCTCATGGCAGGGCGTCCCCCTTTGCACAAGGGGGCTCGGGTTGAGAGCAAAAAACATTTACCCCTCTGCTGTCATTCTGAGCGGAGCCGCAGGTGCAGGTTAACTATTACGTGCTGCTAATTTATATTGTCGTCGTCGTTGAACAACCCATCAAATAAATCGTCGGGCGTTATATCGAACAATTTGCATAAGAATACAATCTTTTCATAGTCCAACTCAATCTGACCGCTTTCATATTTAAAATAATCGGTCTGATATTTACCTAATGCGTCGGCGACTTGCTGCTGCGTCATTCCCATAGCGATTCGCGCCGCTTTCAAATTTTTTCCGACTGCTTCCCTAAGATTTTTTACTTTACTCTTATCCATACCGCAATTATATCCGTTTTACAGCAAATTTTTCTATAAATATAGTAAAAATTACTATAAAACTCTTGATTTATAGTAAAAATTACTATATAATAGAGTTACAAACATACATAAGGAGATAATATTATGTCTGCAATCGAGGATATTTTTTGGAATGCGAGGGGCTACTGCGAAAATATTAAGCCGAGCAAAAAATATTTTGAACAGTTGGAAAAGTGTGCCGACCTGAGCGAAAAACTCGGCGAAGGTTTAAACGAAGAACAAATGAATTTGCTGCGCGAACTTTCAATCGAGCACGGCGGGTTGGAATCCGAAAGCAACCTCTCACATTTTTCAGAAGGTTTTAAACTCGGGCTCACCCTCGCCGCGGAGAGTTTTTTAAACAAATAGGTAGATTTTTTAATTAATTGCCCTGCACATATGCCGCAATGAACACGCTTTGTATATAAAGAGCCCCCGCCGCGCATTCTTGCGCGGCGGGGGCTTTGCCAAACAATTTTTCGGGCTATGGCGCAATCTTTTATGCGTCTACACCCAAGCCTTTATCTACATACTGAATATTGCTGAATGTTGCAACCGTTTCTCTGTTTGCAAACAGACAAATGTAGTCAAACTCATTATCTCTCGCAGCGAAATCGAAATCGGTATAGGTATTCATGTAGGTGACATCGCCTATGGTGAAACTGGTATGAACCGTCTGATTCGTTCTCGTAATCTTAACGGTATAAGTTACTCCCGTTGCAATTGCTGCGGTATTGCTCTCTTTGTTAAGCTTTCCCGATTCGCGACTGAATAATATGTTGAGAGCGGAATCAGAAGTTACAACACCTGCCGCAACATAATTCGAAGCCAGCGTATCGTCACGCTCGTCTACTAGTATATCGTCGCGAAGCATTACGCCAAAACCGGTCTGCTTGATACCCGTATAATTTTCGAGCGTAACGTCTACGGTGATTTCAAAATTTCTGTTATGCTCTATCTGCATAAACGCGGCAGCAAAACCATCGGAAGACGACTGGAATTTTCCCTTATCGTCCGACGAACCAACCTTAAACGTAATGCCGCCTGCAGCATCGGTACCCTGTTCGATAATGAAAGGGCTTACGCTATTGCCGCCGAGCGTACCCATTGCCGTGCCGTACCACCCATCGGCTGTAATCGTCCAATTCGCCGACTTATCGGTTGCGGGGTCGAACGGCGTATAGTCGGGCTCTTTATACTCGGAATTTATGCCTGCCGCATAATCAGCCTCGTAAGTGGGCTTTACAATATCGCCGAGCACATAGTCGCCGAGAGGGTTATCCGACTTTGCAAGTTCGCTTGCAATGTGGTAAGCGTTCATCTTTGCGCCATACATGTTGGTATGGGTCGTATCCACGCCCGAACGCACTCCGTTTTTCGTGGCAGTCCATGCGTGGTAGTCCACAGCCTTATCATAGCCGAGAGCTGCATAGTCGGCCTTTGTTATCGCGGTGAGGTCTACCACCGTCGTATCCGTAGCCGCACCCAGGTCGCGTATTGCCTTTGCATAATCGCCGCCTGCAAATTCTATATCTCCGACCGTCGCGGTTTCGGTTATATGGGCGCTCGAACCTTCGTAATTGTCGCTCGAATTTGCCCTGACGATGGGCGTGCAGAGTATGGGCGTTGCGCCGGCGTCTTCGGCAACCTTTATATAATAGTTATAAAGAGTATAGGCAAACGAAGCAGCCCTGCCGTTTATAAGCGTAGTCGAATCGGTATAGGGCAGATTGGGGTTGGTGTATCTCTCCGTCTCCGCCTTTTCGTCGTTATGCCCAAAGCCTATTATAATGTAGTCGCCCTCACCTATGCTGTTTACCAGAGTATCGTAGTTATCCTCCGAAAGGAAGCTGTACGAACTTCTGCCGGAAAGCGCGAGATTGCTAACGGTAACTTTGTCGCTTACAAAATTTTCAAACTGCGTGCCATAGCCGTAGCGCGGCAGATAATATGCATCGCTAAACGAGCACACGGTAGAGTCGCCTACAAAATAAACGGTGGTTTCGGGCAGTTCTTCGGGGTCTGTCGCGGGTTCGACGGTATATGTAACAGTATTTGATTTGTCACTGTCGGAATACTTTTCGTCGTTGCTCGTGGCAACAACGGCAAACGTATAACTTCCGGGGTCACTTATGCTTATCGTATACGAAGTGGCGGTTACGGTACCCGCAACCGTGTCGCCTTGATAAACGGTGTAGCCGTCGGCATTGGTGACTGCGTTCCACGAAATTACGTTTTCGCTGAGCGATATCTGTGGAGCAGCAAGCTGAGTAACAGAAGGCGTAGCGTCATCGCCTCCGTTCCCGCCACCGTCTCCGTTGCCGCCTCCGCTGTTATCTGCACAACCGGCAAAAACCGCCGCGCCCATGCAGGCCGCAACAAAAAGTGAAAATAATTTTTTCTTTTTCATCTTATCCCCCTTGTTAAATTTGATACTATATATATTTTACGACACTTTTTGTCAGCAGTCAAATGTTATTCGCTATCAAAAACAGAAATATTTTCACAAACAGTAAGCCGTGGCGGCTTTTGCCGCCACGGCTTATTTAATATACATTTTAAAATCAGTCTTTATCCACGGAGAGCGTGTACGAAAATTCGCTACCTGCCCCGCGGTCAAAATTCATGAACGGCTTTAACGAGAGCTCGCGCGGGAAGGCGGGGTTATCGTTTATGCCCCACCACGGCTCCACGCACACATAGTCGCCGCCCTCTTCGTTCGACCAGAACGCAAACAGCGGGCAGTCCGACCTGTACGCATAGGTATATCCGTCCTGCGTGCGCGCATATATCGCACCGCCCGAGAGCGAGCCGAGCTGAAAGGTTTTGCACTCTTTAAAGAACGCCTTGTCGGCGACGAATCTTTTAAGGTGCGGCATTGCCGCCGCGCCGCCTTCGAGCGGATATATTACGGGGTGTTCCTCGTTTTCAAACTCAATCACCGCACTGCCGCCCGGCGCATACATGCCGGGGTGCCCGCCGACATAAAAGGGCATAACGCCGCCCTTTGAACGCACGAAGTAGGTAATTTTTACCGAATTTTTTATAAGCTCGTAGCTCACCGAAAAATCAAACTCAAACGGGTAGCTTTTAAGCGTTTCAGAATCGGACGAGAACGAAAGCGTAAGCTTGTTTTCGCCGATTTTCTCCGCCGAAAGGCGCGCATAGCGCGCAAGTCCGTGCGACTTTAATTCATAAGTTTTGCCGCACACCTCGAACGGCGCGGCGTGACCGATTATCGGAAATATCACGACGTCGCGGCTCTTCCACGCCTCGCCGCCCTGCCACAGCCGTTCTTCGCCCGAAGGCTTGTACACGAGCGAGTGCATCGCGCCGCCCTCGTCGTTTACCGTAAGTTTTAAAAATTCGTTTTCAATAGAATGAAGCATATTTTCCCCCTTCAAGGCGCAACGCGCCTTAACTTTGCGCAGTATTGCGCAAATCACCACATACGCCGCAAGGCGTATTCATTACGCGCGCAACGCGCTCATAACTTTTTAACGCGCAACGCGCCTTAACTTATCATGCGCGCCGTTCTGGCGCATTTTACCAATCGAGTTGCTCCCCGCCGAGAATGTGTATGTGCAGGTGGAAAACGCTCTGCCCTGCGTCCTCGCCCTGGTTCACCACAAGGCGATATCCCTTTTCGCATCCGTTTTGCGCGGCGATTGCGGGAATTTTTACGAGCATGTATTTAACGAGCTCCGCACGGTCTTCGTCCATTTCGGAGAGAAGTTTGAAGTGGTCTTTGGGCACGGCGAGAAGATGTACCTTCGCCTTGGGTTCGATGTCCTTAAACACGAGCATTTTATCGTCTTCATACACCTTTGCAGAGGGAATCTCGCCCCTTATTATTTTACAGAAAAGGCAATCGTCTTTAAGCATAAAATTCTCCTTTTTGTCTGATTTTTTAAGCAGAAAAATGCCGTTATTTGCGGCATATTCCCGCACCAATTCGGTTATTTTAAATTTACTCTACGGGTTTCGCAAGCGCGCCGCCCTCGCGCAGGGCGGTGAGCTCTACGTTTAAAATTTCGCCCGTATGGCGGCCTTTGAGCCACACTTTTATGTAGTTAGGGGTGTAGCCCGCGGTATATTCGCCCTCAGTATCCTCAAAAATCACCGACCGGACGGTGCCGATAAAGCGGGAAATATACTTCTCCTCCGCCGCCCTGCCCGCGGCGAGCAGTTTGTGAAGGCGCGCCTCCTTTATATCGTGCGGCGTATCCTTCATTTTATAGGCGACGGTGCCCTCGCGCGGGGAAAAGGCAAAGGCATGCACGCGGGCAAGCCCCGCCTCTTCTATTATAGAGAGGCTATCGCAAAAATCTTCGTCGGTCTCTCCCGGGAAACCCGCGATAATGTCGGTAGTAATCGCCGCGTCGGGGAAAAAATTATATATCAGTGCGCATTTTTCAAGGTATTCGGCGCGCGTGTAGCGGCGGTTCATCTTTTTCAAAACGGCGTTGCTCCCGCTCTGGAGCGAAAGATGAAACTGCGGCGCAAAATTTTTCAGGTTTTTGCAGGCGGAGAGCAGTTTTTCGTCTATCACGTTGCACTCGATAGAGCCGAGGCGTATGCGCTTATCCGTATCCGCGAGCATGCCCAAAAGGTCTGCAAGCCCCTTTCCGTCGCAGGAATACGCAGAGATGTTAATTCCCGTAAGCACGACCTCGGGGCAGGAACTGTGCATAACTTCGCACACGACCTCCTCTGCGGCGCGGCTGCGCACCCTGCCGCGCAGGTAGGGTATTACGCAGTAACTGCAAAAATTGTTGCATCCGTCCTCTATCTTAACGAACGCGCGCGTGCGCGCCTGGGCGGGTTCGGGCAGGTTTTCATACCCCTGCGAATTGAAAGAACAGGCATATTCTGCGTCCAATTCGGCAGCAAGCGCCGAGATGAGCTCATTTTTTCTGCGCGCCCCGCCCACATAGTAAACGCCCTTGTCCGCAAAGGAATTTTTATCCTTTTCGGAGGCGCAGCCAACTACGAAAATTTTCGCTTTATCATTGAATTTGCGTGCGCGTGTGACAAGCTGGCGGCTCTTTTTTTCAGCCTCGCGCGTGACGGCGCAGGTGTTTAAAACGTATATATCCGCGGGGCAAAGCTTATTTTCCACCTCAACGCCCCAGCTTTTGAGCGCCGCGGCGACGGATGCCGACTCCACCTCGTTCACCTTACAGCCGAGCGTAAATATGCAGGCCTTCATTCCATCTCTCCGAGTTCAAAAAGTACGATTGCGCTGAGCGCTATCGCCGCCGTTTCGGCGCGCAATATGCGCTTGCCGAGGGTTATCCCATTAAAACCATATTTTTCGCGCGCGAGCGCGTATTCCTCTTCGGCAAAGCCGCCCTCGCTGCCCACGACTATGGCGGTTGAGCCCGTTAATTTGCGCATATCTGCCTGCGAATTGTGTTCAAACTCGCACGCAAACAACTTATTTTCGTAGCCTTCGGCAGATGCGAGCGCGTCTTCAAACCTCTCGAAAATTTCGACTTTGGGCGCAACGGAGCGCATGCACTGCTTCGTCGCCTCGCGCGCGACCTTATTCAAGCGTTCAAGTTTGGAGCCCGTGAGATATGCGGCGCAATACTTTGAGCCGAACACGCCTATCGACGATACGCCGAGCTCCGTCGCCTTCTGCACGATAAGCTCGGTCTTGTCGCCCTTCAAAGCGCCGCACAAAAGGCGCACCTTCGTTTTCGGCTCCTTGTCGCCGACGGTGAAGCCCGTGATATGCGCCGTCATCGAGCGCTTGCCGCAGGCGGCTATTATTGCCGAGTACTCCCGTCCGCTGCCGTCTAAAAGGGTAATCTCCGCGCCGACGGAAAGCCGCAGAACGTTTTTTGCATGGTTGAACTGCTCGCCTTCGAGCTCAACCTCGCCTGATTTCGGATAATCTATTATATTTTCGGTTAAAAATCTCTTCGGTGCTGACATTATTTTACTCTGTATTTTAAAATTGCCCCGCACATATGCGGCAACTACTGCATTTTAATTGAGGGAACGCCCCCAAAAATCACGTAAAAAGATTTGCGTCACCGGCAAAGCTTTTTCGTGAACTTATTTTTTAAACGCGCAGGCGTACCACTCGCCTTTATTTACAGTTTTTATGTGCTCAAATCCTACGGCGGCAAACGTCTGCAATACGCCACTGAGCTTTTCCTTTATTATGCCCGAAAGTATGAGCGTGCCACCCTCCCTCACGTGTGCGGGCAGAGTGGGCGCAAGGCGGCACAAAACGTCGGCGGTGATGTTCGCAAGCGCGATATCCGCCACTATCTCGCTCTCGCCTATAAGGTCGGTGCGCTTTACCGTGCACTTATCCGCCACGCCGTTGAGCTTGCAGTTGTGCGCCGCGCTGTCGGTCGCGACGGGGTCGATATCGGTGAGATACGCGCTCTTCGCACCCAAAAGGACGGCAGATATGCCCAAAATACCGCTTCCGCAACCCACGTCGAGGCACACGCTTTGCGGCGTTAAATACTCCTGCAAAAGCTCGAGGCACATGGAGGTGGTTTCGTGCTCGCCCGTGCCGAACGCCATGTTGCTGTCGAGCAACACGGTCACCTCTTCGGGCTGTTTTTCGTACTTTATCCACTCGGGCACCACCACTACCCTGCCGCCAATGTGTATGGGGCGGAAGTGTTTGCGCCATATCTCAATCCAGTCGTCGCCCTCCACCGTGCGCGTTGTTATCTCCAGCGAGCCGAGCGGCATACAGCCGCCGCAATTTTCGCGCATTTCGTCGATATCGGCGCGTATCTGCGGCATATATGCGGGCGTATCTTCAACGGTGATGAACGCCTTTACGAGCGCTTCGCCCGTGTCGCGGGTGAGCTCCTCGTCCATATAGTCCCAATACATAACCTTGTCGCGCTGGAGCGCGATTACGTCTTTGACGTCGGAGATTGCCACGCCGTAGTTTGAATAGCGCCATAAAATATCTGCGACGAGCTCGCTGCCCTCGCTTGTGGTGTGAACGGTGACTTCTGTAAACTTCATAGATATTTTCCTAAAACGCGCCGCCCTGTGGCGGCTTTTTGTTTTTTAACGCGCCGCAACGCGCGGCGCTTTCTTTATAATATTGTAACACCCCGCGGGCCGATTTGCAAGCATTTGCAAAAGCGGCTCTTTGTTACCCCGATAATCTTTGGCTTACAAAACCCCCTTTGGCTTTTGCACAACTGCAAAAGCCAAAGGGGGTTACATATATAATTTAACTCTATTCCCTGTGTTCGGCGAGGTAGTCAACCGCGGCGTGCGCGGCGACGTTGCCTTCGCCGACCGACTTTGCGTACTGGTACGGTCTGCCCGTGCAGTCGCCTGCGGCAAACACTCCCGCGAGATTTGTTCGGCACTGCCTGTCGACGACGATATGCCCGCCGTCGGTATTCAGCCCGCGCAGCAGTATCGAGGGGGAAACGGAAGAACGCAGAATAAACACGCCGTCGACCTCCCTCTCACCGTCGGCAAAGATAAGCTTTTGCACCTTCATTCCGCCGGCTATTTCCTTCGGCATTTTCATTACGACTTCGATATTTTCGCTGGAAACCCCGCACCCCTTATACATAGGCATAAGGTAAACTTTGCCCGCGAGAGAGGCGAGGTATTCGGCCTCGTGCTCGAACGCCTTATCGAACAGAATTACGCCTATCGTCTTGCCCTTATACAAAAAGCCGTCGCAGGTGGCGCAGTAGCTTACGCCGCGTCCCAAAAACTGTTCCTCGCCCCCGATGGGTTTTGCTGTCGTCACGCCCGTACATAAAATTATGGTCTTGCTCTCAAAGGTATCGGTTCCCGCAGTCACGGCATATCTGCCGCCCAAATCGTAGATTGCGGTTACTATCTCATGCCGCGGCTCTATGCCCATGCTCTTTGCGTGAGAGACGAGCGCGGACGAAAGCTCCACCCCCGAGATATCGGGGAGCCCGGGGTAGTTGCGTATCAGCTCCGCCGCCTCCACCTTTTTCGACGACGCGCCGCTGCCGAACCATAAAAAGTTTTTATCCAGAATTTTAAGGTTGAGCGCCGCGGAAACGCCCGCGGGGCCCGTTCCGATTATTATCGAATCGTAAAGCATAATTACAAAATTCCTGAGTTTATTATACAGTTTTATTTTAAACCATAATCAGCTTAAATAAACGCCGCGAAAGGCACAAGCCTTTCGCGGCAGTTAGATTTGTACACCTTATATATGCCCATAATAACTTGATAGTTGCGAGCAGTAAATCCCTCCGTCACGCTAAGGCGTGCCACCTCCCTTTAAAAAAGAGGATTTTTGCCGCATTAAAGAACACATTATGACCTCGGAGAAGCGAGCAGTATGCGGAGCTGGCGGAACGTTGCGAAGGAGCTTACTTAGAGGTAAGCAAACCCGTAACAGCGACAATGTAATGCGACGCTTATACGAGGGCAAGCGGCTCACAATTATTCAGGCTGTTCGGGAGGGGACATGCGCGTAAGCCTTGCACCCTCCTCCTCGAGCGACTTGTCGGGCACGGCCCTGTCGCTCGCCTTTACCATCTGTTCGACGGTGACCTTTGCGCGCTCTACGGGAATTATGGTACCCACGCCCGCTACGCAGCCGCCGGGACAACCCATACCCTCTATCATATAGCCGTTCAGCTTGCCGGCCTTTGCCAGGGTAAGCATCTTTTTGCATTCGGCGAGTCCCTCTGCATGCTGAATTTTAACCTCGGTGCCGGGGTAATATTCGTTTATGCACTTTTCAATCGCGTTTGCAACGCCGCCGGCAACGGCATAGCCGCGCCCTGCGCCCGTCGCGGTAAACTCGATAGGGCTCTCTTCAAGCTCCTCGGGAATTATTTCGAGTGCGTCGAACATGCCCGCAAGCTCCTCGAACGTTATAACGAAGTCGACATAGCTGCGGATATACGTGCGCGAAGCTTCGAGCTTTTTGGCGGCGCACGGGCCTATGAATACTACGCGGGCCTCGGGGTCCTTCTCCTTGATGTGGCGCGCGGTCGCAACCATGGGCGTGAGCTCCTGCGAAATTTCGGGAGCGAGGTCGGGGAACTGCCTGCGCGTAAGCTCTACCCACGCGGGGCAGCAGCTCGTGAAAAGGAAAGGCTGTTCGCCCGTGGCGATAGACTTTACGTAGTGGTGCGCCTCGGTAATGCAGCCCATGTCTGCGCCGTAGGCGACTTCGTAAATATCCTTAAAGCCCACCTTTAAAAGGGCGGTTTTGGTCTTTCCCGGGGTTACCTTGGGGCCGAACTGTCCTATTATTGCGGGCGCGACCGCCGCAACAACCTTGTCGCCCTTCTTTATAGCCTGAATGAGCTGGAATATCTGCGATTTATCTGCGATTGCGCCGAAGGGGCAGGCAGCCATGCACTGTCCGCACGCAACGCACTTGTCGTTGTCAATCTTGGCCCTGCCGAACTCGTCGGAGGAGATGCACTTTATACCGCACGCCTGCGCGCAGGGGCGGATATGGTGCGCGATGGCGTCGTAAGGGCACGCCGCCTTGCACCTGCCGCACTTTATGCACTTCGACTGGTCGATGAAGGCGTGTCCGTTCACGATTGAAACGGCGCCCTTCGGGCATGCCTTTATGCACGCGTGCGAAACGCAGTTGCGGCACTGGTCGCTCACCACATACTCGTTGTCGGGGCACTTGTCGCACGCCGAGGGAATAACCTGCATGAGGGGCGGCTCGTAATACTTATCGGCAATGTTGCTCGCGTCGAGCCCTTCGGTGATGTGAACGGGCTTGTTTGCGGGACGGAGCGAAAGGCCCATCGCAAGGCGCACGCGCTCCGCGGCAATCTGACGCTCGCGGTAAATATTCTCTCTGTACTTGGGTTCTTCGTCGGGCGTGATTATGTAAGGAATCGCCTCGATATCGCTTGCAATCGAATCGGATTTGTAGGCAACCTTTGCCACTTCGGCAAAAATTTTGCGCCTTAAATCGGTTACTACGCTCTGACTTTTCATAAATACCACCTTTTGTTTAGTTTTGCGAAAAAATTATAACACAAACATTAATTGTTTGCAATATCATTTAAGTATTTTTTTGCCGCGCGCCATGCATTTTTTTAATGCCCGCAATTCATACTGTAAGGGAATAAAATGAACCTGATTTAAAACGGGAATATCGCGGCAATAGCCGCGTTAAATCCCTTGAACGTGCCACCGGGCACGCCCTGCGGGCTTTGCCTTGCTCTTGCGCGCAATCTTTCTCGCAAGGCGTAAGGGAAAACGCCTTGCACGGTCAACGCAAACACAGACATTTATGTTTGCTTATCTCGCGGAATACGTAAAGCGGGTAGCCGCTTTACTATGAAACATTCCGCTCGTCGCTTTAAATTGCTTTGCACCTTTAAACAGCGCATTTTGCGTTGAATTGGCGTGACTGACGAAGCGGCAATACTTTTCAGGGTTCCCAAAAAAAGATTTGCATAGCAAAGATTTTTTGGGAAGAGGAGCTGCCCGTGTTTAAATTGTAATGGTGCGCGTACGCAGCATTACAAAAAATTCACGGAGCAGTGACGAATTGCAATGAGGATGAACGCCAAGGCAGCGAAAGTCGGAGCCTTGAATCCTCAAAACAGCGGACACCCGCTGTTTTGCAAGGCGAGATGAGTGAGCGCATATGAAAGCGCGAACGGTGACCGAGCAAGGCGGTTTATTCGCCGCTCGCCTTGCGAGAGCGTTTAAAGGCTGGTTCGTATTACTCCCTTACAGTATAAAATCGCACATGCCGTTCAGGTGTTGGCGCACGCCGAAATATCGGCGCGCAAAACCTTCTCATAGTCGCCCAGCTCGCGCCTGTCGACGACGAACGCGCCCAGTTTGCGGACATGCAGAAGCAGGTAATTTTTGCTCGTTTTTACCTTTTTAATCTGCGAATATTCCAAATCCAACGCGCCCGCAAAAGTGCCGCGGCGGGTAGCCTTTACAGAGAACGTCGTCTTGCCGAAGTCGTAAACGTTGAACGAATTGCTCCCGTCCGCCTGCGACAAAAGGCGCAGATACAAAATATATACGACAACCGCAAAGCATATCGGCGCGCAGGAAATTATTATCAGTTCAACATCGAAGGCGCGGTCAATCGCATATACTATGCCCCAAAGCGCCAAAAGCGCCACACCTATGCACAGCGCGACTATTGCGCAACTGAGCACCGAACGCGAAATAACTTTTTGCGCCTCTCTGTCTATCCGTGTCACACAGGTCATATGCCTCTCCCGAAGCGCCGCAGAATACGCGGCGCAAATTTAAGCTGAATTTATTATACAACTATTTTAAGCCGAAATCAATGACATACTGTAAGGAATTAATAACAAACAGGTACAAATATTTATTTTAACGGCAAAACGCCCGCATATATGCCTTAATCAATGCCCGAATTTTATTTGAATACGCCGAAAAATAAAATTTATTTTTTGCGGCGGCAGGCGCGCAATTCCTTCACCGCGGGAGACATTCCCGCACTCTGCGGGGCAAATTTTATTGACGGCGCGGCGGAATTAGCTATAATTAAAGTTGCAGACGGACGAAAAGTGCCGTATGCGGCGCGTCTTACTTATAAAATTCGAGGAAAGTATTTATGGAAAAAAAGACGATAGGTAAATTTATTTCCGCCCTGAGAAGGGCAAAAGGGCTTACCCAGCGCGAACTCGGCGATATGCTGTACGTTTCCGACAAAACAATAAGCCGCTGGGAGAACGACGAATGCACGCCCGATTTGAATTTGCTCCCCGCCATTGCCGACATTTTCGGCGTGACCTGCGACGAACTGCTGCGCGGAGAGAAAACTTTTACCGCACAGAGCGGTGCAGAACAGCCCGCGGGCGACACCGCAACTTCCGTGCGCGGCAAAAAACAGCTTGAAGCAATCTTGAGGAGAAAGTACTCCCTCTTCCGCAATCTCTCGTTTATCCCCTTCGGTCTGGCGCTTCTCGGACTGGTAGTGGCAATAATATGCGCATTTGCAGGGGCAGACGACGAAATCACGTGGCTTGGTTTTGTTCTGGCGGCATTTTTAACAGCAGTAGGCATTATATGTGAAGTATGTTTTGCCTTAAACGGCGCAATGCGCGCCGAAGACGACTGGACGGTTTATACAGACGAAATAGCTGCGCACAATGCAAAGTTGATGCGGCTTGCAATGGCGGCAATTTATGCCAACCTGTTTATTTTCGGACTGAGTTTTCCCCTGGCCGTATACGATAATTTTTCGGCCGGAATGTTTATACTCCCCGGTTTCGGGCTCGGCTGCGTGCTCGTGCTTGCGGCATACGGAATATATTTTAAATGCATACGCACGAGAATGATAAATGCGGGCATGCTGAACTTTACCGGAGAGCATAATAAATTTATTGCCCGGAACAACAGGCGGCTTTTGAGCATTTCTCTGGTATTCGGCATAATTTATATTTTGCTTATCATTCTGCTCATCGTATTCACGTCAATCAACAATTATAATCCCGAATTTTTTTATACTGAGCTCGACCACGGCGGCGTATATTACGGCATGGCGCTGATAGCCGATATTACGTTGTCGGCATTTATCGTTCCCGTTGCAGGAACAATCATTTATTTTGCAATTTATTTTGCAAAACTCAGGAAACAAAAACTAAACAAATAATTTAATTTTAATTTAATTTTTTAAGGCGGCGGAAATATTTCCGCCGTATTTTTATATGGCGAGATTTCTCCGCTTCACTCACTCCGTTCGTTACGGTCGAAATGACAGGTCAGAGAGAACATTTATGCCGCAGTATGTAGCGCGGCGGCCCGCGCGTTAAGCATACTGCGGCATTTTAGATAATTTTTACCTTATTATAAGCTTTAAATTAAAACACTTTCACCGAAAAAAATTTTTCGGCGAAATTTGAATTAATAATGTTTGCAAGCAAGGTTTCCTTGCGCCGCAAGACACAATTTGCTGCGGCAGCAGGCTCGCCGAAAGTGAATTGCCGCGATTATATAATCGTGGGCCCTTAAAAATCGCGGCAAGAGAAACTTAGTTTCTCCGCCTCACGAAAAATGCCGCGCTCGGCCAGCGCGGCATTTTTGTGAATACTATTTCATGAAAGCTATAAACGCCCTGTAATTGCTGTATAAATCCGCCTTGGAGATGAGCTCCCAGGGAGCGTGCATGGAAATTACGGGCACGCCCAAATCAACCGTGTCGATATTGAGGTTGGCAAGGTACTTTGCAACCGTACCGCCGCCGCCCGCGTCGACCTTGCCGAGCTCTGCCGTCTGCCATACCACGCCGTCACTCTCGAACATGGCGCGCACCTCGCCTACAAATTCGGCGTTGGCGTCGTTGGAACCGCTCTTGCCGCGCGCGCCCGTGAATTTGTTCATGCAGGTGCCGCAGGCGAGCATTGCCGAGTTCATGCGCTCGTAAACGCTGGCGAAGTTGGGGTCGTAAGCCGCGGTTACGTCGGAGGAGAGGCACTTGGAAACATAGCGCGTTTTACGGAAAGATGCGCCCATTGCCTCGCATATATCCTCCAACAAATCGGAATAAATCCTGCTCTGCATACCCGTGTTGCCCTCGCTGCCTATCTCCTCCTTGTCGACGAGCATGGCAACGACGGTGTGTTCGCTTTCGTTATTCAAAACGGCGGTGAGCGCGGGATATGCGCACACCCTGTCGTCGTGGCCGTATGCGCCGATGAGAGCACGGTCGAAACCTATATCGCGCGCGGGATATGCGGGAACGGCCGAGAGCTCTGCCGAAATGAAGTCCTCCTCGCACATGCCGTACTTTTCGTTTAAAATGTTGAGCACGGTGAGTTTAATCTTCTTTTCCACCTTTTCGTCGTCGTAGGGCATGCTGCCGACGACTACGTTGAGCTGTTCGCCCTCTATAATCTTCGCGCCGCCCTTCGCCATCTGCTCCGCGCCGAGGTGGGGAAGAAGGTCGTCGATGTAGAACACGGGGTCGGCGGGGTCTTCGCCCACCTTTATTTCAACCTTTTTTCCGTTCTTTAAAACTACAACGCCGTGAAGCGCGAGGGGAATGGTCGTCCACTGATACTTTTTGATTCCGCCGTAGTAGTGCGTCTTTAAAAAGCAGAGCCCCGCCTCCTCATAGAGCGGATTCTGCTTTATGTCCACTCTCGGCGCGTCGATGTGCGAAGCTATGAGGCGGAAGCCGTCCTCTTCGAGGTTTTTCGTGCCGACGCGGAACACGACCACGCTCTTGCCGCGGTTTACGAAATACTTTTTGTCGCCCGCGCCGAGCTTATCGCCGAACTTATACTCGGTAAAGCCCGCGTCCTTCGCCATTTTAACGGCAACTTCGCAAGCCTCGCGCTCGGTTTTTGCATTGTCGAGGAAGGTTTTATAGCCCTCGGCGTAGTCGAAAATCGCCTTGCGCTCCTCCTTGGAAGCAACCGTGAAATAATTCTTCTTTTCGTAGGCAAGCTCGTCGTAGCGCTCCTGCCCCTTGCTCTTTTTTTCAGACATAAAAAGCTCCTTTATATAATTAATTCGAGGATATTATAGCACCTGCCAAAACTAAATGCAATATTTTAAACGGGAATTGCATTGCCGCCGCTATAATAAATTTTAATACCGCGTATCAGCGCGGCGACATAAAAAAACGGGGCGGCGCCCCGTTTTTTTATTATACCGCTTTGATATATCTCTTCGGTATGGCATATTTTCAGTTTAAAACCATACGGTCGTTAATTTCGCCGCCCGACTCGCGGAAGCGCTGCAACAGGTCCTCCACTTTGAGCGACTTTTTCTCGTCGCCGCTCACGTCGTATATCACCCTGCCCTCCTGCATCATTATCAGCCTGTTGCCGCAGCGTATCGCGTCGAGCATGTTGTGCGTTATCATGATGGTCGTGAGGTTGTTTTCCGCCGCAATCTCTTCGGTAAAGGCGAGCACCTTTGCCGCCGTTTTGGGGTCGAGCGCAGCCGTATGCTCGTCTAAAAGGAGCAGTTCGGGTTTGTTGAGCGTAGCCATGAGGAGCGTGAGCGACTGCCTCTGTCCGCCCGAGAGCAGCCCGACTTTTGCCGTCATTCTGTCCTCCAGCCCCAGCCCGAGGCGGGCGAGCTGTTCGCGGTAAAGTTCCTTTTCGCTTTTGCGTATGCCCGGCATGAGCGAGCGCCGCTTGCCGCGGCGGTATGCAAGGGCGAGATTTTCCTGTATCTCCATGTTGGGCGAAGTGCCCGTCATCGGGTCCTGAAACACCCTGCCGAGATACTTTGCCCTCTTGTATTCCGAAAGGCGCGTGACGTCGCGCCCGCCGAGGATTATTTTGCCCTCGTCTACGCGGAAAGTGCCGCATATGGCGTTTAAAAGCGTGCTCTTGCCTGCGCCGTTGCCGCCTATAACGGTGATGAAATCGCCGTCATTTACCGTTAAAGAGAGGTTTTTGAGCGCAACCTTTTCGTTGACGGAGCCGCGGTTGAAGGTTTTGCATATATCCGTAAGCTGAAGTATGGGCTTATTCTGTTCAGACATTTTCCCCTCCTTCGGCGGGCATTTCCGCCACTCCTCCGCCGCCGTCATGCTTTGTTCTCTTCTTCTTTTTGCCGAACTTTATGTTGCTGAAATATGTAGTCTTTAAGTAAGGAATGGCGAGGAATATTGCCACGACTATCGCGGCGAACATCTTTAAATATTCTGTATCTATATTCAGCCATACGACGAACTGGTACACTACATAATAGATTATGCTGCCGAGCACGACCCCGACGAGCTGCACGGCGAAGTTGCGGGAAATGCGGGTTACTATCGCTTCGCCAATTATAACCGCGGCAAGCCCTATTACTATCGCGCCGCGCCCCATGTTTATATCGGCAAAGCCCTGATACTGCACGAGCAGCGCGCCCGCGAGCGCTACGAGTGCGTTGGAGAGCATGAGCCCTATTATTTTATTGAGGCTGACGTTTATGCCCTGCGCGCGGCTCATGTTGGGGTTGTTGCCCGTAGCGCGTATGCCGCAGCCCGTCTCAGTGCCGAAGAACCAGTATAAAAGCCCTATTATGACGGCGACGAAGGCGAACAGAGTGAGTATCGACCACGCCGTGTTTTCCATGGAAGTGGCGCTTATTATCACGTACTGTCCGCGCGTATCCACGGCGGTGTTGGCCTGTCCCATTATTTTAAGGTTTACCGACCACAGAATGAGCTGGGTTAAAATTCCCGAAAGAATTGCAGGTATGCCCATGAGCGTGTGGAAAATACCCGTAACCAGCCCCGCGAGCGCGCCCGCGACAACGGCGA
Organism: Candidatus Coproplasma stercoravium; assembly: GCA_018713165.1. Lineage (GTDB taxonomy): Bacteria > Bacillota > Clostridia > Christensenellales > Borkfalkiaceae > Coproplasma > Coproplasma stercoravium. The sequence continues at coordinate 40,777 of DVFR01000020.1, forward strand.
CGAGCACGGCAAGCCAGGCGTTTACGCCCGCCGCCATGAGTACGGCGCACACCGCGCCGCCCGTGCATATAGAGCCGTCTACCGTCAAATCGGCGAAATCGAGCACCTTGTAGGTGATGAACACGCCTATCGCCATAATTCCCCAAATCAGTCCGAGCGACACCGCGCCCGGCAATGCTGACCAAAACATAAAAATTACTCCCTCAGATTATTTGTTAAACAGGGTCGTACCCTTCGGGAATGGTTATCCCGAGTTCTTCGCATATCTCCGCGTTGTATTTTCGCACGGGGTTTACGTCGTACCGCACGGGCATGGAGGGGACGTCGGCGCCCTGCAAGAGTATCTCCGCCGCCATCTCCGCCGTTATAACGCCGAGATTATAGTAACTTATGGAGAGCGTGGCAATGCCGCAGCCCTCGCATATCCCCTCTTCGCCCGCAATCACGGGTATGCCGAGCGGACGGCATACGTTATCTATAAGCGCGGTATTGGAGGCGACGGTGTTGTCGGTGGGAAGATAAATAACGTCGCTCTCCGACGCCATGCGCTGCACGACGCTCTGCAGGTCGTTGGAATCGGAGAAGGCGTACATTTCGCACTCGTAGCCCGCGTCCATAGCTTCGAGCGAGCGCACCATCTCCTCCACCTGAAAACGGGAATTGGGCTCCGCCGAGCAGTACAAAAGCCCCACCCTCTTCGCCGAGGGGACGAGCTCGGCTATCATCTGCGCCTGCTCTTCCAGAGGGGCGAGGTCGCTCGTGCCCGAAACGTTTGCGCCCGTGCCCTCTTCGGCGACGTAGTCATCCAGCCCGAGAGCCACGTCGTAAACCGTTACTGACGTGCCTAAAATGGGGATATCCTCCGTCGCGTTATACGCCGCCTGCAGGGCGGTTGTGGCGTTCGCCATGATAAGGTCGTACTTTTTTGCGACAAAATTGTTGGCTATGACCGAACAGTTGACCGAATCGTTCTGCGCGTTCTGGTAGTCAATCTTAACGGTCTTGCCCGCCTCGTCCATAAGCTCGGCGAGCCTGTCGGAAAACCCCTGCGAGGCCGCGTCGAGCGCGTCGTGCCGCACGAGCTGGACTATGCCGACGGTATAGTCGTACTCCGACGAGCTGCCGGGCACGAAGCCGAGCGCCGTTATGCACGCGCCGAGCACCGCCACCGTTACGGCGAGGTTGATAATGCTCTTTTTCATAGTTGATTTATCCTGATAAAGCAATAAAGTGTTATTGTATAGATAATACCACATTACACGCCGCGCTGTCAACGGGGGCGGCGGAAGTTGCCGTATAAATATACTAAATAATGCAAGAACCCGCAGGGCGAACGCCCTGCGGGTTCTTGCGGATAAGAATTCTATGAGGAATACTTGAATGAGTATGAGCAGATTTTAAGCGCGCGCATTACATGGGGATATACGAAACGGAAGCCGATATCGTCATCGTAATGAATATCGCGCAGCATACGATTGCGCCCGTCCATACGTTGCCCGTTATCTTATAGAACAATCTGTTGAAGATGGGCAGGATGAACATCATTACCACAAGTCCGAATACCATGTTCACGTACAGCCATACTTCGGTGCCGTTGCCCCAGTAACCATAGTAAGGCGAACCTGTCGTGAAGTAGCAGAAGTAGTTGATGAGCAGTATGAACGCAAGGCCTAAGCTGTTTGCAAGCGCGCCGACGAGCATAACCTTCCACTCGCTCCAGCCTTCCCTGCCCACGCTGCAGTTTACGCGGATGGAGTTGGAGATATAGAATACGAAGATTATGGGGATATATTCGAGCGCGGTTACGAACATGCGCGCGTTGAGCGGCGCCGCCGAGATAAGCATGAACCTGAAATCCTGGTGGAATATCCAGTAGCTTACCTGCACCATGAAGTAGAACACGACGAAGAGAATGACTGCCATGAGCAGCATTTTGAGCACGTTTACAAGCACGCCCGTCCACTTTTCGCCGCCAATCTTTATGGGTCTGAACTTATCCCAGTCGTATACGGGAGCCGTGCCCTTTATCTTCGCGTACGAATACTCGTAGAGGTTTTCAAGCAGCGTCGTCGCAAAGAACAGCACCAAACCTATCGCGCCGTTTATGAGCGCCCATAAAAGGATGGCGTTTATCATGCGCGCGGGGAAGGTGAATGTGAACACGCTCGAGGAGTTGCCGACGGGGAATATCTCTATCGAGAGGTTTGCAAGGGGGATATAGTCGAGGCAGGCGATTATCGCGGTGAGAATCATCGTCGACCAGAATATAACCCTGTGCGCAACCGTTTTGGGTTGCTGCTGAACTGCCGCCAGCGAACTTGCCGCCGTGCTGCGCATAGGTGCGGCCACGGCCGCCGCGCCGCCCTCGGAATATGCCGCGCCTTCGGGTGCGGGCATTGCCGAACCGCCTTCGGGAAGGGGTTCGAGCCCCGTGTTTTTGAGGTTGTCTTTCTTCATCTTCGCGAAGAAGGGAACCTTCATGAGTACCGCGCAGAGCGCGATTATAAACGTGAACGCCGAAGCGAGCGCAAGGCCGTTGGAGAGCTCCTTGCCGAACCAAATCTGGCTGTCGCCGTCTATGCCCGAGTTAATGCCGAGAGCCGCGTCGAAGAAGTCTATCGTGTTGGCAATGCTCGTATCGTCGTACATCTCGAAGCAGTGGTTGATATTTTCGCGGTGAACAACGCGGTAGGTGCCGTTCGACATATCGCCGTAGCCGTAGTCGTACGAAATCGTGCCGTAGCTGTTTTCGGCTCCGTTTACTTCGTTGATGAAGCGGAGGGCGATAACTTCGAACGCCGTTGTATCGGTCTGATAGCGGAATGCGCCCTCATCGTAATACGCGTACGACATTGCCGCATTGCAGGTTAAGTTTTTGAATTTGTTGGCAGCAGAAGTTTTGATATAGCCCGAGTTGTAAACGGCCTTTATTATGCTGTCTTCGTAGCCCGAACCCGCCATATCGGAGGCGAGGGTTACGACGTTGCCGCCGCCCGCGGAGTGACCGACCGCGCCGAAGCGGTCTTTGTCGCAGAAACGGAAGTCGTCGGTGTTGTTATAAACATACTGTACGAGGTATTCCACGCCGTTGGCGCCCGCCGTCGAAGTTTCGGTCGTGCCGCCCTGACCGCCGGGGTCGAGGCAGAACACTACGGCGCCGCGGCGCGAGAGCTCTATGCAGTACTGCGCCATCGTGGCCTTGGTACGGGTGAAGCCGGGCAAAACAAATACGGTTGCGGCGGGATTTTCTTCCGTAGCCGTTTCGGGAACGTACATGGTTACGGCATAAGTCGAATCCTCGTTCTCAATCACATACTGTTCGCCGTGAATTTCGCCGTTGTTGTATGCAAGGGTCATTTCCTGCGTGAGGGTGAAATCGGTTACGCTTACCTTAAAGCCCGAAGTTTCGAACGCCATTCCCGAGAAGCCGAGCACGAAAATCAGCACGAACGATACGCACATCGTTATGAAAGCGCTCGCCTTGTAGAAGGGCTTTTTGGGCTTGGGCGCGTCGGTTTCGGGCGCGCCTGCCGTTTCGGGAACCTCCCTCTTTACGAGTTCGTATTCGCCCTCTTTATTGCGGAAGAAGGCAACTGCGTTTAAGATGAACGCGGGAATGCATACTATGCTGAGTATCCAGCATACGAGGTATTTTATCCACTCTTTTTTGTTAAGTTTTACGTCCGTCATCTTGTTGCGCACGTCGGATATAACGAAGCCGTCGTACAGGCTTATGAGCGCAAAGACGAGGAACAGCCAATAGATATAGTTTGAAAGGCCGAAAGCGCACGCCGCGGCTACGAACCACAGGAAGCTGAATACGTACAGGCACACCGAAGCGGCTTTCATCAGATTTTTCTTAATGTACATACATAACCCTCCTTATGCCGCCAGCGCGGTCGTTGCGGTTGCCGCAAACAACGCACGGGCTTCGTCGGTTTTAAGCCAGTCGAATACAAGCAGCGAAACGGCGTCGTCGTCGAGAAGATGAACCCTGCGGTCGGTCTTTTCGCCCATGGGGACGTCTTCCTGAACTTCAAGCACGCCTTCGTAATCGAAAGCCTTCATGCCCACCATGATATCCACGTCGCCGTCGGTATCCACAGCCGAAATCACTTCGTCAACCTTGCCGTCGTATGCACGGAAAACTACCGTAAGATTTGCAGAGGTGTAGCCCTGCGTTTCGAGATAGGCATTGAGCCCCGCCGTGAAAGTATCGATTATCGTCTGGTCAAGGCCTGAAGTACCCGACTTTGCATACCAGCCTATAACGAGCTGCGTCTGCGCCGCGGGAGTGAGGAGCAACGCACGCGCGTCGTCGGTTTTAAGCCACTCGTATACCGCCTTGGAAACTTCGCCTTCGTCGAGGAGGTGAACTCTGCGGTCGGTCTTTTCACCCATAGGGACATCGTCCTGCTGCTCTATGATACCCTCGACGGAGAATGCCTTCATGCCTATCATCACGTCTACGTCGCCGTCGGTTGTTACGGCAGTTTCGACATCGGCAACATTGCCGTCGTATGCGCGGACGATAACTTCTACGTCGGAGTAATTATTTGCCGCAAGATAAGCGTTGAGTCCCCTCGTGAAAACGCTTATTATCGTCTGGTCAAGGCCTGAAGTGCCCGACTTTGCATACCAGCCGACAGTGAGCTGAGTCTGGGTGTCGGGGTCGGGGTCGGGAGTGGGTTCAGGCTCGGGTTCGGGCTCGGGGGTCGGAGTTTCGTCGCGACCGAGTATCCAGTTATAAACAAGGTTTACAAGCGGTTTATTAGTGAGTCTTGCCGCATAACGGTTTTTACCGTTGATTTCAATGCCGCTGACATTTTCGAGATAATCTACGCCTTCAACCATTCCGCCGGTGGAATCGATATTTCCGCCCCAGCCGTACATGATATCGACGTCGCCGTCGTCCATAATTTCGGAGCACGAAGGTCCTACATTGCCCGAATAGCCGCGGATGATTATATCCATGCTCTCAGGCGTATAGCCCTCGGTCGTAAGGAACGCATACAGATTCGTCTGGAACTGGTCCATCCAAGCCTGGTTTATACCGGAAGTAGACTCCTTATCATACCATGCAATTACAAGGTCATGCTGAGGTATGGGAGCAAAAGCAGCATATAACGTTATGCTCAGGCTCTCGCCATCGACGAAATTTTTCACGTCGTCATAACGGATGAGTCCTTTGCTCGAAGAAACGCTCTCTATGCCGTCATCTTCCGTCCAGTCTTTTATAGGCGACCAACCCGCAAACTGCATTCCGTCGGGAGCGTAGTCAGGTTCGGGAACAATCGCATTGTTAAACTGATTTACCGTGTAGGTGCCAACGTATTCATACTGATAGGAACCATCGTCGTTGGTTACCAGGTCACCGCTCTCGGTCTGTTGCACGCCCATTAGAATGACCTGCACATCCCTCTCAAGCCCCTTTATCAAGGAGCAGCCGGAGAGCGCCGCGAGGCACATCACAACCACGATGAGCACCGCCACTAAGCGCTTTTTCATATCATTTTCTCCTCTTTGATTTTTATTAAAAACCGTTCAGCTTTTTTTATTTTAAAAAACTATGTCGTAAGCAACGTTCTGCAAAATTGTCGCAGTTTCCTCGCTGAGCGAGCCTGTAAACGTGACCGACCTCGGGTCTATTCCGAGAATAGTCGCCGCATGCACGCACGCCGCGAGATATGAGCCGGCATACGAAGGGTGCCTGTCGTTCGTCCTGTTACCGTCGTTGTTGTCGTCAAAGTAAAGGTCGATACCTGTGCCAGCCGCTTCGTCATAACGGTAATGCTCGTATACATAGGTGAACGCCTCGCCCACACTGCATACCCCGGCGCCGATTGCCTTTGCCACGTCGCTATACGCACTGCGCAAAGCCGCCTCCAATGCGGGCACCGTCGTATAAGTGCCGTTGAGCCCCGCGGGGAAGCCCCATGTTGCGTAAAGATAGACGTCACAGTCGGTCTGCGTTTCGTCTATGCGCTGTTTTAATGTGCGCGCGGCGCTTAAAAATGCGTTATAGTTATCGACGGGTCGGGTGCTCTGCTCCTGCAGAATAATAACGTCGTAATCGTTATTGGCACTCAGCTTCTCCTCTACCGTCTTGCCGTCGCCCTGCATGTTGGGGTCGTCGCTCGGAGCGGCAACGTCGTCGGGATTGGCATAGCTCGTAAGCGTATAACTGCCGTGAACTATGCTGTCTACCTGTACGACCTCACCCAAAGATAAGGCTATATCTTCAAAAATAGAGGGCAGGTCGTTATAATAGGTGAAACTGTTTCCGATGAAAAGCACCTTTATATTCTCCCACACCGTGGGCGTGCCGTCCGTGCGCAGGTGCCAATAGTCTCCGCCCGTCGTCGGCTGCTGTTCGGAATAGGTATAAACCCTCACGCTGTCAGGCGAAGTCACCTGCGAATAGGCATAGAGCGTTATATCGTCGTAAAACGCATCGGCGCCTATCGAAGTTACGCTTTCAGGCAGAATTACGTACTCTACGTACGCGCAGCCCGTGAATGTATTGTCGCCGACGTAAGTTATGCCGTCGTCCAGAACAATTTCTGTAACTCTGCCCGCCCTGCCGTACCACGGGGTCTCCCTTTCGGAAGCGTAGTCAGGCATAGCGCCGCTGCCCTCAACAGTGAGAATGTAGCCGTTTTTCCCGTTATCCGAAAAGCTTGCGCTAACCGTATCGGACAGAGTCCAGGAAGTCGCCTCCTCCTCGCTGCAGCCGGAAAGGCACGCCGCGGTGAGCGACGCCGCAATCAGGACAACGGCCGCGGAAATAAATGTTTTTTTCATTTTTTTTCCTCCGTAAGAAAGAAAATCTTATCCTTAAAAATTTTTATGAAGCATTGTTAGCAAGGCAAGCTCCCGCTTGCCTTGCTTTTTTTATCGCAAGATAAAAATTTTTAATTATTAATTTATTTGAGCTTGGAAACGCCCGTCTTTTCCGCAGCCTCGTAAACGGCCTTGGCAACAGCCTTGTGCGCGTCCTTGTTCCATGCTACGGGCAGAATGTAGTCGAGCGCGAGCTTGTCTGCGGGAACGCAGTCGGCAATGGCGTCGGCGGCGGCAATCATCATTTCGATGTTTACCGTATTCGCGCGTGCGTCGAGCGCGCCGCGGAACAGGCCGGGGAACACGAGCACGTTGTTAATCTGGTTGGGATAAATGGAAGAGCCCGTGCCTACGAGGAACGCGCCCGCTTCCTTTGCGTCGTCGGGCAGAATCTCGGGTATGGGGTTGGCGCAGGTGAAGAGAATGGGCTTTTCGGCCATAGACCTTACCATATCCTTGGTTACGCAGTTAGCCACAGAAACGCCTACAAACACGTCGGCGCCCTTCATCGCGTCGGCAAGCGTGCCCTTGAGGTGCGAAAGGTTGGTTATCTTTACTATCTCCTGCTTTGCGGCATTCAGCTTGGGGTCGCCCTCGCATAAAATGCCGTGGCTTGCGCACATTATAATGTCCTTTACGCCGTACGCAAGGAGGAACTTTGCAATGGCTATGCCCGCGGCGCCCGCGCCGTTTATAACCACCTTTATGTCCTCCGCCTTTTTGCCCGCAAGTTTTAAAGCGTTTTTGAGCGCGGCGGCGGTTACTATGGCCGTGCCGTGCTGGTCGTCGTGGAAAACGGGGATATCAAGGTCTTTTTTGAGCCTCGTCTCCACCTCGAAGCAGCGGGGAGCGGAAATATCCTCGAGGTTGATGCCGCCGAACGAACCTGAGATGAGCTCTATCGTGCGGATGATGTCCTCGGTGTCCTTCGATTTGATGCAGATGGGGAAGGCGTCGACGTCGCCGAACTCCTTGAAGAGCGCAGCCTTGCCCTCCATTACGGGCATGCCCGCTTCGGGGCCTATGTCGCCGAGGCCGAGAACCGCCGTGCCGTCGGTTATTACGGCGACGGTGTTCCAGCGCCTCGTGAGTTCGAAGCTCTTTTCTACGTCGTCGTGAATTTCCAGGCAGGGCTGAGCCACGCCGGGCGTGTAGGCAAGCGATAAATCCTGCCTGCTTTCGATGGGCACGCGCACCTTCGTTTCAATCTTGCCGTGCCACTTTTCGTGCATTTTAAGTGATTCCTCACCGTATCCCATAAATAATTACCTCCGTATCGAATGTAAATTTAAAACAAAATTTTTTAATTACTTTCATTTTTATTTACATTATAAATTCAAAGTGCTATAATGTAAAATGATAATATTTCATATCAGGCATAACAAAAACGCATATCATTGTTAATTTGCCGACAAAATGCGGCAATAGCCGCTCATTCAGGGGAGAAAAATTATGAATTACGAACACTGCAAAATTTTTTACTGCGTAGGCAAGCACAAGAACATCACCAAGGCTGCGAACGAGCTTTATTCAAGCCAGCCCGCCGTATCCAGGGCGATAATGAGCCTTGAAAACGAGCTGGGCTGCAGGCTGTTTATCCGCAACAAGAACGGCGTGGAGTTCACGCACGAAGGGCAGACGCTCTTCAACTATGCAAGCATCGCGTACACCCAGCTGCTTAAAGCCGAGGAGGAAGTCAGCCGTTCGGTGAGCCCCGAAAGCGGCACCATATATATCGGCGCGACCATCACAGCGCTGTACGGGTACCTCTTCGACCTTTTGGACGACTTCCATTTAAAACACCCGAAAGTAAAGTTCAAGATAACCACGGGTTCCTCCGACAAGACGATAGGCAACCTAAAAAACGGGTTCGTCGACCTTTCGTTCGTCACCACTCCTTTTAATATGAGCAAAGAGCTCTCGGTGATACGCATAAAGAAGTTCAACGACATTCTTATCGCGGGAGAAAGATTCTCCTTTCTGAAGGGAAAGACGATAGCGCTCGCGGAGCTTAAAAAATACCCCTTCATCTGCCTTGAAAAGGGCATGCAGCTGAGGCAGTTCATCGACGCTATATTCATGAAAAAGGAGATTGACATTACTCCCGACATAGAGCCGGACAGCGCCGACCTGATTGTGCCCATGGCGGCGCACAACTTCGGGCTGGGCTTCGTGCCGCAGGGCATAGCCGAGAACGCCATTGAAAAGGGCGAAGTTTTCAGGGTGCATCTCGAGGAGGAACTGCCGCCGAGGTACGTGTGCCTCGTAATGAGTCCCAACCACCCGCAGACGAGCGCCTCGCGCGAGCTCGCGCGCATGATTACTCGCGCGAACCAGAAACAATAAAACCGGCGGCCGCGTAGCATAGCCGTGCAGCGCTGATGACGGGTACAAAAAGATAAAAAATGTACGCCCGCCGCGGAGATTTCCGCGGCGGGCGTACATTTCAAAATATATTTATAAGGAGGGAAATGAACTTTCAGTTTTTTTAATACGGCCTACTTTACGTATTTGTTGTCGTATGCCTGCATGCACTTGCCGATGATATCCATCGCCTCGTTCCTGCGGCTTATCTTTTTTACGGTGGTCACCTTGTGTTCGAGCATCTTATACACCTCGAAAAAGTGCATCATCTCGTCGAAAATGTGCGAGGGAAGCTCGCGTATGTCGGCATATCCGCGGTACGTCGGGTCGTTGACGGGCACGCAGATAATCTTTTCGTCGCGCATGCCGTCGTCCACCATCTTTATCACGCCTATCGCCACGCACGTGACGAGCGTCATCGGGTAGATGGCGTCGGAGCAGAGCACGAGCGCGTCGAGCGGGTCGTTGTCGGGAGCGAGCGTGCGCGGAATGAAGCCGTAATTTGCGGGATACACCGTGGAGGTGAACAGCACCCTGTCGAGGCGCAGAATACCCGTGTCTTTGTCGAGCTCGTACTTGCACTTGCTGCCCTTCGGAATTTCAATGAGCACCTCGAAGCGCTTTTCCGAAATGCGGTCTTTTGCTATATCGTGCCAGATATTCATAATCGGCATACCCCCTTTGCCGCACGTCTTGCGGCCGCGCACAGCGCGCTTAAATGCCGACGGGCTTTGTTGCGGAACGGCGCGGTTGATACGTAAAACCCTGCGCCGTCCCGCGGCCCGCTGTGGAGAAATAATATGTTCCTATACCAAGCAGTGTGTTTTAACCCTTACACCCCGATTGTATCACGGATTTTTTATTTGTAAAATGATTATATATCATATTTGCCATACATAAATAGCATAACTTGCCAATTCAGTTATAACACTTTTGTCTGAAAACTATCGGCTTGCCGACTGACGCTCCGCGGCAGAAGAGAAAAAATTGCTCAGCCCGCCGACTCGCCGCGGCGCGATTGAGTTGACAAAACGCGCGGCAGAATATAAAATAAACACGTTGCAAATACGGCGCGTACGCGCCGATATTAATGTTCAGGTACGGGCGCTTGCACATGCGCCCGCAAAAAATAACGTTTAGGCATGCAGATATGGCGGAACTGGCAGACGCGCGGGACTTAGAATCCCGTGGTTCACCGTGCAGGTTCGACTCCTGTTATCTGCACCAAAACAAGGGGGCGCATGTTGCGTCCCCTTATTTTGGTATGTGTCTTGTAATATAACAGGAGTCGAGGGTGGAGGCGCGAACGGGAGTGAGCGGTTTGCGTGCGGACTTATTTTAAGCGACTAAATATGCGCAAACCAAACAGCGGACACCCGCTGTTTGCCGGGGCGCGTCCGCCTAAGGCGCGACTCCTGTTATCTGCACCAAAACAAGGGGCGCACAAGGCGCCCTCTTGTTTTGGTATGTGTGTTTTATATTTTTCTAATTTCTTCGTAAATTTTCTGATTTTGCTGGCTTGACCATAAACCAAATTTTTCATTAAAACTAGTAAATAAAAATTCAACTTTGAAAAAAGGACTATCTTTCCATAAATCTTTAAATCGCTTAATTAGTATCAAGTAAACATCTTTATCATCTTTAATCAAATTATGGCAATTTAATCGCCAACCTTGATTAGTTTTCCAACCACTATAAAAATCATTTAATTCAGGTACAATGAAATTTACAACTCCGCCGATACCTACTGCTTCATCTGTATTGTGATTTTCAGCCGGGTTCTCACATATTAAAATATGCAACAACAAATGTTCAAGATAATCACAATATACAATATTTTTTGCCAGTTGCCATTCGTAAGGATTTTTCATTGCATGTTCTTTATCTGCGAGCAAAATAGCATGATCCTCGAATTTATGATGGGCTATAAGACCTTCTTTTGTACGTGTCACTTTAGAATTTTTATTCCATGACTTTGTCATGTAATCACTCAATCCAATCCCATATTTTTCTTGCAAATAATCACAGTATTCTAAATAATTAAGATTTTTAATTTTTTCGTATTCAGCTAATTTCATTTACAGCCCTCCTATTCATAAAAAAATACAATTATTCAAAACATAAACTTTATTAAAACTAAAATATCTTATATATTTATTATATCATATAAATTATATTTCGTCAATAGTTATGGTAAAATTAGCAAAATATAAACATTTCAATCCTGCATTGTGTAGTAAAAATAAAAGGGGCGCATGTAGCGTCCCTTTTACTGTTATCGTAATTGCATGCCACATATGCGGCAACTAATTAATTTACCCCGCATATATGGCGAAATTAATTTCATTTTAAAATGGAGCGCATATATGGGCAAACTATTTTAATTACACGGCATATATGCACGATTTAATATCAAATCACTACCATTTGAGTAAACAACTGTTCATATGCGCTTTACGGCAAGTTTATAAATGCGCGTCAGCGGGATAAACAGCAGAGATACGGTGACGATTGCGCACACCGTCTGCGGCGCGAGCGCCAGGAACGAGCCGTAAAAATATACCGCCCAACTTTCGGAAAAGAGCTCGTATCCATAGAATGCGGGGCCGAGAAAATCATCGAGAATGGTGAAAAGAATGGTAAAAAACGCAGCGAGGGCGGCGGCAACCGTAACCTTTACCGCGGAAGCGCCCCTAACTTTTCCCGAACGCGAGAGTATAATCAGGACGTTGAAAGTTACAAAAAGCGCGCAAGCGAGCGCAAAAATAATCCAGAGCAGCGTTTTTACGAGCACGGCATACAGACGGGAAATTTTTAAAAAATCCGTCGCTGCGAAGAAGCACGCCGCCGCGCCCACGGCGGCTATCACAACGTTTACGAGAACTGCCGCCCACACGGGAAAACGGGAGTAAGTTTTATCGCTTATTTTTCCGAGCGCGCCGAACGTAAGCGCAAAGAGCGGATAATACAGCAGGTAGAGCACGACGACGTGGACGTCGACGCCCCATATCATGCAGCGGAGAAGCGAAAAGCATATTGCCGCAAGCACGCCCGCCCGCGGGCCGTACGCCCACGCAAAGGTGAGCAGCAGAACGGTGACTATCTCCACTCCCATCACGGGGCCGATTGCCGCCTGCCCGCCAATGAGCAGCGCCACCTCCACCGCTATCGCCGCAATCTCCTTTGCAGGGGAGCGCCCATTTTTGTTATTAAGTTTATTCACGCGCACCTCCCTCCGCATTTTATAAAAATTTATTTAAAGCGGCGCTCCGCCGAAAAACGGCGCAAAACCGCAACAAACATAATATTAATGCGCCGCGCGGCGCACCAAATCCGGCGGCGTGCGCCCGCGCGGAACATTATTATTTACCAGCTCGTGTGCTGGTACACCGCGGCGTAGGTATAGCCCTCCACAACGGGCATTCCCTCTATGCCGTAAGAGCAACTTGCAAGCGTTTTGCCGTTATACTCGTACGTGCCGTAGTCGGGATTTGCATAGATAACGCCGTCGAGCTCTGTAAGGTCGCTGTAAAACATCCAGAAGTCGCCCTCGTTCGTGCCCGAAACGTTCTCCTTGCCGTTGATTTCGGTAACCATTCCGCCCGAGATTGTGTAGGTGAGTTTGCCCTCCTCTGCCAGCCCGTCGAAATAGTCTTTAACCGACATATCGCCCGAAACTTCTTCGGCGACGAACACGACGAGCGTATCTGAAACCTCTGCGTCGTATTTTGCAGTCCCTCCGCCGGTGCAAGCGGAAAGCGCCGCGAGCGCAAGCATTAAAACAGCGCCCGCAATAATTGCTGAAATTGCCTTTTTCATTTGGTTGTTCTCCTTTTTGTTCTGTCATCGGGCACCCATATTTTTGCAAATATAACTGTTTAAAATTAAGTAAAACCACGCAAGATTTGCAAATATAATTTTACATAACCGTAAAACTGCAATCGCGCGCGCCGCCGAACGCGCGCATAAATTTTTACAAAAAAAATAAGCGCCCTCAACACTTCGGAGTGGAGAAAAAGCGCAACGAAAAGCTTACCCGAAAGAAGCATGCCAAAACATTCGGCACAATTTAAGCACGGCGAAAAAGCCGTGCGGCGCCGAAAGCCCTTCGGATAAACGGCCGTCTGCCTTTCCGCATCCCCTCGGAAATGCAAAACGAAAAACGCACGCGGCAGGTCTTCCGGCTTACAACAGCGGTTTTTGTGCCGCACCCCTTCCCATATGCGGCAGAACAACGTTCTGCCATGCACACAGTGGTGAGCGGCGCCGCTGAAACGGCAGCGGGGGCTGCGGGGCAATTGGCCCAGACTTCCCTATTAAACGCCCCTATCTTATCGGGGCGTGCCTGCATGCGCCATTCAGTTTTGGAATATTTTATATTTTTGCGACGCATATGTCAAGCAATAACCCGATAAACGGCGCAAAAATGGCTTAAAACGCACTTTTTTTGCATAATAATAGCATAAGCAGGCGCTTTGCGACTGAAATATTATATATTTGACAGCGGCGGCGGCTTATGATAAAATTTAACCGTAAAGTATCTGTGCGGATATGCGCATTTGCGCTGGTTTAAGAGCGGATTGCCGCGACCCGGAGATTTATGAAAGGCGACAATAACGGCAAAGATAATTTAATTACGCAAAACACGGCCGGTTCAGACGGCACGGTCAACGTTTCCGACGCCGCGGAAATACGCGGCGAAGAAAACTCCCCTCCCGCAGAGAGCGCAGAAAAAAAAGCGCAGGGCGGCGGGGAGATTGACCTCAAATACGGGAGCGCCGGGGAAGCCGCCAAAGGCGGCGTTCTGGGAGCCTTTATAGGGCTTGCGATAATCGTGCCGGGCGTGAGCGGCTCGGCCGTGGCGATTATGATGAAGCTCTACGAAAAGCTTTTGTATGCGCTGGGCAACATCTTTAAAAAGTTCAAAAGGTGCGCGCTCTTCCTCCTGCCAATCGCGGCGGGAATCGTGGTCGGGTTCGCGCTCGGATTTTTCGGTGTAAAAACGCTGCTCGACATTATGATGTTCGCCGTGGTCGCGCTGTTTGCGGGGCTTATGGCGGGCGCGTTCCCCGCGGTTGCCGACGAGATTAAAGGCGAAAAGCACACACCGCTCAGAATAGCGCTGTTTGCCGCGGGAATAGCCGTTCCCGTCGCGTTCTCCCTTATCGCGGTGTTTGCCGGCGGAGGCACGCGCAGCCTCGAAGAGCCGAAGGCGTACGAATATATAATTTATCTCGCGCTCGGATTTGCGGTGGCTCTCACACAGCTCCTGCCGGGGCTGAGCGCGACGGCCCTTCTGATGTCGACGGGGCACTACGTGCCGCTGATGAATTCGGTGAGCATAAGTTACTGGCAGTCCAACCCCGAAATTTTTGCAATATACGCCTGCCTTATCGCAGGATTTATAGCAGGGCTTTTGTGCTTTGCTAAGCTCATGTCCCTTCTTTTAAAGCGTTGCCGCGCCGCAACTTTCCACGCTGTTGCGGGACTTGCGCTCGGTTCGATAATAACGATGTTTTTCAACCCCGAAGTGTACGCCGAATACCAAAGCTGGGCAGACGGCGCGCGGTTCAGCGTCGACCTCGTTCTCGGCGCGATACTGTTCGCCGCAGGGGTCGTCGTCGCTTACCTGTTCGTGCGCGTACAGCGCAAAAAGAACCTGCCGCTCGCAAAATAACGCAAAACCAGTTAAAATAGAGCTTGCGCGCCTGCCGTTTGGCAGGCGCGCAAGCTTTTTCGTTTATAATTTACAGCATTATATACCGCATTTTAAAGTAGTAAACCGCGTTAATTTGCGCATATGTGCGGGGCAATTTATTTTTTGCGCTTTTGCCACGGGCGCGGTTCGCCGCCCGCCTTAAAGTTATATACGGGCAGAATACGCCTTTTTATTTCTGCCGTTGGCGCGATATTGCCGACAATATCTTCAAGGCTCTTGTATGCCATGGGGCTCTCGTCGAGGGTGTCGGCGCCGACGGAAGTCGTATATATGCCCTCCATCTGAGCGGCGAATTCCTCCACCGTCAGCTTTTTGCGTGCCTCGCCGCGGCTTAAAAGCCTGCCCGCGCCGTGCGGAGCGGAGAAGTTCCAGTCGGCATTCCCCTTCCCCTCACATATGAGCGAACCGTCGCGCATGTTTATGGGTATGAGCAGCCGCTCGCCCCTGCGCGCGGATACGGCGCCCTTGCGGAGAATCATATTTTCCGTGTCGATATAGTTGTGCACGGTGACGAACGAACCTACGGCGGTAAGCCCCATTGCCGCGAGGATATCGGAGGCCATTGCGCGCCTGTTGACCTCGGCATATTCCTGCATGATTTCCATGTCGTGGATATAATTTTTCATCTCTGCGCCCGTAAGGTACGACATTTCGCGCGGGACGTCGAACGAGGCGCGCACCCTGCCCGCCTCGGAGGCGATTTCCGTCACCATGCCCTCGGCTTTGAGCCGCTCTATCGTTTCGGCCACCCGCTCTTCGCGCTTTGCGCGCATGCCCCTGAATGCAAGATTCTGATAAAACTCCGCGACCTGCAACCCGATATGGCGGCTCCCAGAGTGAATTACGAGGTAGAGCGCGCCCTCTTCGTCCCTGTCGACTTCGATAAAATGATTGCCGCCGCCCAGAGTTCCGACGCTGCGGCGGGCGAGTTCGAGGTCTGCAAAATCACGGCAAATCAGCTCATCGATACGCGTTGAGCGCGCCATAGTATGGGGTGTTTTGCGTGCGGCCATGCCCGAGGGGATGTTTGCGCGGATAAATTCGTCGAGCGCGGCAAAGTCAATCTGCCGCTCTTTAAGTTCAATCGTGAGCATTCCGCAGCCTATATCCACGCCCACCATATCGGGCACTACGACGTCACAGATAGTCATTGTCGTGCCTATGGTGCAGCCCGCGCCCGCGTGCACGTCGGGCATTATGCGTATTCTGCTGCCCGCAAAGGGCTCAAAATCGCACATTGCCTTTATCTGCGCTTGGGCGTTTTCGTCGACGACGTCGGTGAAAATATACGCCTCGTTAAACTTTCCTTCAATTCTCTTCATAAAAGCTCCTTTTAATCAGGCGGCGCGCACGCGCAGCGTGCGCGCCGCTTTCAGGCAAAAATATTGCGGATAAAACCCCATGCCCGGGCGCAGGTTTATAGCCATTGCCCAAAGGCATTCAAACATCTCCGCACGCCGCAGCAAACCGCGACATGTTTTCGGCGGCAAAATGTTAACTAGTTATCACTCCACTTCCGACATTAAACTTTATCAAAAAACGTACGCGGGCAAAAGCAATAACGTTGACGCTGAACAAAGACAATTACCTGAACACAACCTTTTTGTTCAAAATACTTTCGGGATTTGCACCCGACATAATTGCCGCACGGGAAAATAACTTGCTTTGGCGCGGAATTTGCGCCGATTATATCTCTATATACGTATTGAGGTTTGCCCTGTCTATCGCGAGCTGAAGCGCGTATATTCTGGCGCGCAACTCTTCGCGGTCGGATATGACTTCGTCGGGTTCGTAGTTGCACACGGTGTATTCGAGCACGCCGTTAGTCGTTATTCTGCGGGTCAGTTTTTCATGCACCGCAAGCGATTCGAGGCGGGCATTTTCGCCGTTGAGCTGGGCAAGATACACGAGAGCCTCGCCTATCGTAAGCCCGTCGTCGAGCTTTACGGTGCAGTTTGCAAGCGATATCCCGCACCTTATCGCGCGCACCTCAGCGTCTATCTTCGAGATTTCTTCGCGCGTCTTTTTATAGTCGTAGTCCACGGGAACGGGCTGTTCGCCCTCTTTATAGCTCGTGCGCATGCGGCGCTGTTCGTTGAGAATCAGCGTATCCTTGCGCTCGTTGAGCTCCTTTATTCTCTTCATTCCCTCGCTTAAACACATTTTCATTTTCGTTTTCTCCTTCTCTTTATTGCACGATTATTATATCACGCCCGTTTATTATCTGTAAATGCGCAGATTATTTTATTTTTACGACCCCTTATTTTTGGCAGAATATGGAATTTATTTACCATTTATTGGCTTAATTTTGCCATATTTTATTTAATTTACTATTGAAAACAACCCCTTTTTATGGTATAATTTAGTTATGGACAAAATAAAAATTTACCTTCCGGAAAAAATAGCGGAGATTATCGAAAAAGACACCGAGGCCTTCGAGTTTTTTAAAAGGGACGGCATGTCGCTCAACAAAAACGCGCTGCTCACCGCACTTGTGCTCAACTACGGCGAGGCGTACGCCCGCGAAAGGCAGAAATTTGCGCACATTGCGCGGAGCGCGCTGAAAAACGCCAACGTTTCGGATAAGGAGATTGACGCTCTGTGCGAAAGGATAGCCGAGGCGGCATATTCGCGCGGAGACGGCGGAAAATTCGGTGCGACGGTGGCGTTGAAGCCCACAAAACAATCGGAGGGCGCAATAGAGTACATAGAAAACTATCTGCTTGCGGGCAGGAGTCTTTCGGAATACTTCCGCGCGATGATATCCTCCTATGCCTCCCTTCCTCAGGACAGGCGAGAGGCTATAATTTTCAAGCCGCAGTACGAGGCGGTACTGCGCGCGATTGAGAGCAAAAAGCGCGTGTTTATAACTACCGTGCGGAGCGGAGAAAAGGGGTTTGAACTTTCGCCGTACGCGATAGCGAGCTCGAAAGAGGAGCTGCACCTGTATGTTATAGGTATGCGCGGCGCGACGACCACGGTGCGGCTTTCGCGCATTTCGGGAGTAAAGCTGCTCGACGCCGAGGCGCGGTTTACTGAAAAACAGGTAAAAACGGCTGAAAAGATGATAAAATACGGCCCGCAGTTCTTTTACGGCGTGAACGAAGAAGAGGCGTGCGTCAAACTTACCGGACGCGGCATGGAGAAATTTAAAAAAATTTACGTGCACCGCCCCATTCCCGACAGGCGCGAGGGCAACCTTATGTGGTTCAAATGTTCGCACATTCAGCTCGAGCAGTATTTTATACGCTTCGGCGCCGACGCAGAGGTGCTGTACCCCGAGAGCGTGAGGAACGAAATGCACACCTTCCACTCTTCGGCGGCGAAAGTTTACGAAAAACGGCAACTGATATAAATTTCATTTCCTCATAAATTAAAAAGCCGCGGCGCGCAAAAATTGCGCGCCGCGGCTTTTTTAAAATTAACGTTATCTGCCGCATATATATGGGTCAATTTAAAAATAAGGAGAGCATATCGCCCGCCTTAAAGGACAAAACGGCACGGTCAGCCGACCTCCCCCGTGAGCGAGGCTGTGAGGATATCGCAGCACCTTATAAGTATCTGGATGCACTCGGTGAGGGTGACTTTATCCTCGGAGGAGAGTTTTCCCGTCTTTGCCGCGTCGTTGGCAATGAGCGCGGCATAGTTGAAGGAGGAATACATATTTTTGAGATACTCCTCCTGCTTTGCAAAGGAGCTGTGCGCCGTTAAATGGAAGTTGTATATATCCTGCAACTTCGGCGAGGCGTCTTTCAGCTTTGAAAGTTTGCCGCTGTTTGCAACTTCCTCAATCTTTGCCTTGAACTTTTTTATAAGGTCTGCCATTCTTAAATCTTCAAAATCGGGCATATTAATCGGTTCCTTTTAAAATGGTAAATTATGACTTAATAGTTGCGAGCAGTGAATCCCTCCGCCACGCTTTGCGCGCCACCCCCTTGGCAAGGGAGGCATAACGCGTGCGAAAAAATGTACTGAATAAAGGGGCGGGAAAACCCCGCCCCTTATAGCTTATTTATTTACGATATCTTCGCCGGGAGTTACCACACTGTTGTACCCCGGGTTAATTACGGGGGACATGTTCTTGTACTCCTTCACGCCCGTACCTGCGGGTATGAGCTTGCCGATGATAACGTTTTCTTTGAGTCCCATAAGGGGGTCGACCTTGTTCTTTATGGCCGCGTCGGTGAGCACCCTCGCAGTCTCCTGGAAGGAAGCCGCAGATAAGAACGACTCGGTGGAGAGCGCCGCCTTGGTTATGCCGAGAAGCACTCGCTTCTGCAATGCGGGCGTGCCGCCGTTTTCTATCGCCTTCTGGTTAGCCTCTTCAACGGCGAACATATCCACAGTTTCGCCGGGAAGAAGGTCGGTCGAGCCTGCGCTCTCTATCCTTACCTTTCTGAGCATCTGGCGCACGATAATTTCTACGTGCTTGTCGTTGATGTCAACGCCCTGCGAACGGTAAACGGACTGAACCTGTTCGAGGATATAGTCCTGAACGCCCTTTACGCCCGAGATGCGGAGGATATCCTGGGGATATACCGAACCTGCGTTTAAAACGGTGCCCGGCTCTACCCTGTCGCCGCTCTTGACCCTGAGTTCGGCGTTGAAGGGAAGAGTGTATTCCTTCTTGACCTCGTTCGTTACGGAGTCACGGATAATCACGTGCTTCAAGTTGTCGCTGTCGTCAATGGATACGACGCCCGAAACTTCGCACAGGGTCGAGCAGCCCTTGGGTTTGCGCGCTTCGAAGAGCTCTTCTACGCGGGGAAGACCCTGGGTAATGTCGCCAGTGGCGGCGATACCGCCCGTATGGAAGGTACGCATGGTGAGCTGGGTACCGGGCTCGCCTATCGACTGCGCCGCGATAACGCCGACCGCCTCGCCAACCTGAACGGGAGTGTTGGTAGCCATGTTCTTGCCGTAGCACTTTGCGCACACGCCGTAGCGCGAGTTGCAGCTGAATACCGAACGTATGGAAACCTGTTCGATGCCTGCGTCGACTATCTTCCTGGCAATCTCGTCGGTTACGAACTCGTTCTGTCCGATGATGAGGTTGCCGTCTTTGTCCTTTACGTCCTCGGAGACGAATCTGCCTTGAATTCTGTCTTCAAGTCCCTCGATAACCTCGCCGTTGGGGCCGATTATCGCCTTTACCACCATGCCGCGGGGCTTCTTCGACCCTGCCATGCAGTCCTCTTCGCGCACGATTACGTCCTGCGAAACGTCTACGAGACGGCGGGTGAGATAGCCCGAGTCGGCCGTCTTTAACGCCGTATCGGCAAGGCCTTTACGGCCGCCGTGCGAGGAGATGAAGTACTCGAGAACGGAGAGGCCCTGGCGGAAGCACGATTTTACGGGAACTTCTATCTTTTTACCCTGGGGGTTAACCATCAGTCCGCGCATGCCGGAGAGCTGTTTCATCTGGTCGATGGAGCCGCGGGCGCCCGAGTTTGCCATCATCCATATGGGGTTGAACTTATCGAGCGATTTCTTTAATGCGTCGGTAACCTCGTCGGTCGCGTCGTCCCACGCCTTGATTACGGCGTTGTAGCGCTCCTCCTCGCGGAGAAGTCCGCGCTGGTACTTGCGCTCAATCTGGAATACTTTCTGCTCGGTCTCTTCCACAATCTTCTTCTTTTCGGCGGGAATGTGCATGTCGAATACCGACGTGGTGATTGCGCCGACGGTGGAATATTTGTAGCCGAGGGTTTTAATTTTGTCGAGCACGTCTGCCGCCCTGGGCGCGCCGCCCGTTTTGAAGCAACGCTCTACGATTTTGCCGAGCTGCTTTTTGCCGACCGCTACGTTTGAACCGAGGAAGTCGTACGAAATTTCGTACTTTAAATAATCTTCCCTGTTCTTCCTTTCAACGAAGCCCAAATCCTGGGGCATTTCGTTGTTGAAGATTATTCTGCCGACGGTCGTCTTAACGGTGCCCGTTACGGTTTCGCCGTTGTAGGGCGACTTTTCGTCGTCAATCTTTACAGTTCTGCGGACGTAAATTTCGTCCTGCATGTGAATATACTTGGTCTGGTAAGCCATCAGGGCTTCGTCTTCGGAGATGTAAGCGCCGGGAACATACTTTTCGGCGCCCTCGTCGCCCTCCGCGCACTCAACGTACCTGTCGCCGCTCCAGCGGTAGAACTTGCCCTCTTCGCGCCTTATTATGGTGAGATAGTATGCGCCCATAACCATGTCCTGCGAGGGCTGCATAACGGGCTTGCCGTCGGAAAGCTTTAAGATATTGTTGGAGGAGAGCATCAAAAATCTCGCCTCAGCCTGCGCCTCTATCGAAAGAGGAACGTGCACTGCCATCTGGTCGCCGTCGAAGTCGGCGTTGAACGCCGTACATACGAGCGGGTGAATCTTTATCGCCCTGCCCTCTATAAGGACGGGCTCGAAAGCCTGAATGGAGAGCCTGTGCAGCGTGGGAGCGCGGTTCAAGAGCACGGGGTGCTCCTTGATAACGTCTTCGAGGACGTCCCAGACGAGGGGCTTTGCCTTTTCGACGGTGCGCTTCGCGCTCTTTATATTGTGGCACTGGCCGCTTTCGACAAGCCTCTTCATTACGAAGGGCTTGAAGAGCTCTATTGCCATTTCCTTAGGAAGTCCGCACTGGTAGAGCTTGAGTTCGGGGCCTACGACAATAACCGAACGGCCCGAATAGTCTACGCGCTTGCCGAGAAGGTTCTGGCGGAAACGGCCCTGCTTGCCGCGGAGCATGCCCGAGAGAGATTTTAATTCCCTGTTGGAGGGGCCGGAGATTGCCTTGCCGCGCCTGCCGTTATCGATAAGCGCGTCGACAGCCTCCTGGAGCATGCGCTTTTCGTTCTTTACAATCATGTCGGGCGCGCCGAGCTCCATCATCCTCTTGAGCCTGTTGTTGCGGTTTATAACCCTGCGGTACAAATCGTTCAAATCGGAGGAGGCAAACCTGCCGCCGTCGAGCTGAACCATGGGGCGGAGTTCGGGGGGAAGCACGGGGAGAACGGTGAGAATCATCCATTCGGGGCGCTGGTTGTTCTTGCGGAAAGCCTCTAATATTTCAATTCTCTTTACCGCCTTAACGCGCTTTTGTCCCGCCTGGTTGTTTTCAATCGTCTGCCTGCACTCGGCGCATTCCTTTTCGAGGTCTACCGCCATTAAAAGTTCGCGGATTGCCTCCGCGCCCATTCCGACTTTGAGGCCGGTTACCGAGCTGTCGCCGTATTTTTCCTCTATGTCGAGGAGTTCTTTATCGTTTATTATCTGCTTGTATTCGAGCACGGGCACAGTGCCGGGGTCGAGCACGACGTACGCGGCAAAGTATATAACCTGCTCGAGCGCCTTGGGGCTCATGTCGAGCACGAGACCTATGCGCGAGGGAACGCCGCGGAAATACCATATGTGCGATACGGGAGCGGCGAGCTCTATGTGACCCATGCGCTCGCGCCTTACCTTGGAACGGGTGACCTCTACGCCGCACTTTTCGCATATAACGCCCTTATAGCGTATGCGCTTGTACTTGCCGCAGTGGCACTCCCAGTCCTTCATCGGGCCGAAAATGCGTTCGCAGAAGAGGCCGTCGCGCTCGGGTTTCTGGGTTCTGTAGTTTATGGTTTCGGGTTTGGTAACTTCGCCTTTGGAGAGTTCCCTTATTTTTTCGGGGGAAGCCACGCCTATTTTAATCGAGCAAAAATCGTTTAATTCAAACATAGTTTAACTGCTACCTCCCTTCGCTTACTCGTCCTTGCCGTCTTCGTCGTCGCCGAAAATATCGCCGTCGTCATCATCGTCATCGTCGTCGTTTTCGTCGAAGAGCGAGAACTTGTCGCCGAGGTCATCGTCGTCGAAGTCGTCGTCCTCGCCGTCGCCGCCGAAGAGTTCCTTGCCGTTGAAGTCGTCCTCGTCGTCGTCCGTCTCGAAGATGGAGCCGAGGTCGATGTCCTCTTCCTCGTCGTCGCCGCCGGAGATGTCGTATTCTTCGACTGCCGTCTGCTTGTCGCGCTCCTCCGCGTCGCGTGCGGCTGCGGTGGGAATGGCCTCGTCGTCCTCGTCGAGCTCGCGGATAATGAGTTCGTCGTTGTTTTCGGTGAGCACCTTAACGTCGAGAGCGAGCGACTGGAGTTCCTTTAGGAGCACCTTGAACGCCTCGGGAATTCCGGGCTCGGAGATGTTGTTGCCCTTTACGATAGATTCGTAAGTTTTAACACGGCCTACGATATCGTCCGACTTGACGGTGAGAATTTCCTGCAGAATGTGCGCCGCGCCGTAAGCTTCGAGCGCCCACACTTCCATTTCGCCGAAACGCTGTCCGCCGAACTGCGCCTTGCCGCCGAGGGGCTGCTGGGTAACGAGGCTGTAAGGGCCTATCGAGCGCGCGTGAATTTTGTCGTCGACAAGGTGAATGAGCTTAATCATGTACTGCACGCCGACGGTTACCCTGTTTTCGAACGGTTCGCCCGTTCTGCCGTCGTAAACCTGTATCTTACCGTCGACCTTGCCTTCGGGGTTGACGATATTGTTCTCTAAGAAGAGCTGCTTGATATCCTGCTCGGTCGCGCCGTCGAATACGGGGGTGGCAATCTTCCAGCCGAGCTGTTTGCACACGAGACCTAAGTGCACCTCGAGCACCTGGCCGATATTCATTCGGGAAGGAACGCCGAGGGGGTTTAAAACTATCTGCAAAGGAGTGCCGTCCGCAAGGAAGGGCATATCCGCCTGGGGAAGAACGCGGGATATAACGCCCTTGTTTCCGTGGCGGCCGGCCATCTTGTCGCCGACCTGTATTTTACGCTTCTGCGCGATATATACGCGGACGAGTTTGTTTACGCCGGGCGCAAGTTCGTCCTTGTTTTCGCGGGTGAATACCTTTACGTCTACGACTATACCGCCCTCGCCGTGGGGAACTTTGAGGGAAGTATCGCGCACCTCTCTCGCCTTTTCGCCGAAGATGGCGCGGAGCAGCCTCTCCTCGGGGGTGAGCTCGGTCTCGCCCTTGGGCGTTACCTTGCCGACGAGAATGTCGCCCGTCTGAACCTCTGCGCCGATGCGGATAATGCCGTTTTCGTCGAGGTCTTTGAGCGCGTCGTCAGAAACGTTGGGAATATCGCGCGTTATCTCCTCTTCGCCGAGTTTGGTATCGCGCGCTTCGGTTTCGTGCTCCTCGATGTGAATGGAGGTGAACACGTCGTCCTGAACTATCTTTTCGGAGATGAGAATGGCGTCCTCGTAGTTGTAGCCCTCCCACTCCATGTAACCTATGAGTATGTTTTTACCGAGCGCGAGCTCGCCGTTGTTGGTGGCGGGGCCGTCGGCGATAATTTCGCCGGCTTCAACCCTGTCGCCCGTGTTGATGATGGGGCGCTGGTTGAGGCAGGTGCCCTGGTTGGAACGCTCGAACTTCTTTAACTTGTATTCGTCGATAAAGCCGCTGTCCGTCTTTATCTTTATGCAGTCGGAGGCAACGCCCACGGCTACGCCCGCGTTCTTGGCGGTGACCAGAACGCCCGAGTCGCGCGCGATTGCGTCCTCTATGCCCGTCGCAACGATTGCCGACTCGGTCTTCATGAGGGGAACGGCCTGGCGCTGCATGTTGGAGCCCATGAGGGCGCGGTTGGTATCGTCGTTCTCGAGGAAGGGAATGAGCGCCGTGGCAACAGATACGAGCTGCTTGGGCGATACGTCCATATAGTCCATTCTCTCGGGGGGATACTGCGTTATCAAATCCTGATGGCGGCAGCCTACGTGCGCGTTTACGAAGTGGTTATTCTCGTCGAGAGGCTCGTTCGCCTGGGCGACGATGTACTTGTCCTCCTCGTCCGCGGTGAGGTAGTCTACGTGGTCAGTTACGGTGGGAACGCCGTTCTCGTCCTTGACGACCTTGCGGTAGGGGCTCATTATAAAGCCGTATTCGTTTACCTTTGCAAAGGTTGCAAGCGAGGAGATAAGGCCTATGTTCTGGCCTTCGGGCGTCTCTATGGGGCACATTCTGCCGTAGTGCGAGTGGTGAACGTCGCGCACTTCGAAGGTAGCCCTGTCGCGGTTGAGGCCGCCGGGGCCGAGCGCGGAGAGCTTACGCTTGTGGGTAAGTTCGGCCGCGGGGTTGGTCTGGTCCATGAACTGCGAGAGCTGCGAGGAGCCGAAGAATTCGCGGATGACCGCCGAAACGGGGCGCACGTTTACAAGTCCCGAAGGGGTAACTTCCATTGCGTCCTGAGTCGCCATGCGCTCCTTTATGAGCTTTTCAAGCCTGGCGATGCCTATGCGGAGCTGGTTCTGCAGAAGTTCGCCGACCGAACGTACGCGGCGGTTGCCGAGGTGGTCGATATTGTCTATCGTGCCGATGCCGTACTGCAGGTCGATATTGGTGGATATCGAAGCGACGATATCGTCGACAGTGATGTGCTTGTGGTTGAGCTTTTCAACGACGGGCTTGATTGTCTTTTTTTCGTCGGCGTCGAGCTCGGTCTTGTCGGAGGAAAGGAGCTCTGCGAACAGCTTGCACGCCGAAACGAATTTGACGCGCGTGTCCTTCCTCTTCTCCCTGTTCTTCTTCTCTTCGGGCTTTTCGTCCTCGGTTTCGGCCACTTCCTGCGCATAGTAGATGGCGTTAATCTCGTCGACGTACTTCGCGGCGACAGCCTCTACCGTCTGGGTGCGGCACTCCTCTGCAATCTTTTGCATGAAGAGGAAGTTGGGATAATATATGGTGGGCAGAAGCCCGAACATCTTGGGATTTTTATCTGATACCGCGCTGAAATTCACGGTATTGTTGGCAATTATCTTGTGCTTAATCTCGCCGAGCTCGGGGTCGGATACGAGCACGTATGCAACGTTTACGCCCGCATCCTGGATTGCAACGGCCTGCTCCTCGGTAACCGTTTCGCCGGCCTTTGCCATAATCTCGCCCGTTTCGGGGTTGAAGATATCCTCGGCGAGCTTGCAGCCGGGAAGCCTGTACGCAAGGTTGAGCTTTTTGTTGAACTTGTATCTGCCGACCTTTACAACGTCGTATCTTCTGGGGTCGAAGAAGAGGTTGTTGAGGTGCTGGCGCACGGACGCCTCGGTGGGGATTTCGCCGGGACGGAGCCTGCGGTAGAGTTCGATTAAACCGTCCGATTCCGACTTGGTGGTATCCCTCTCGATGGTGTTCTTTATCATCTTGTCGTCGGCAAACAGGTCTAAAATTGCCCTGTCGGAGCCGAAGCCGAGGGCGCGCAGAAGGACGGTAGCGCAAATCTTGCGCTTCCTGTCTACGTGCACCCACAGAACGCCCTGGGCGTCCTGCTCGAACTCCAGCCATGCGCCGCGGTTGGGGATAACCGTCGTGCCGAACATCTCCTTGCCCGTCTTGTCGCGCGTGGAGGCGTTGTAAACGCCGGGCGAACGCACGAGCTGGGAGACGATAACTCGCTCTGCGCCGTTGATGATGAAAGAGCCGCTGTTGGTCATAAGCGGGAATTCACCCATGAATACGGGCTGGTCGATAACCTCGTCCTTTACTTTGTTGACGAGCCTCACCGTAACGTGCAGGGGAAGGGCGTAAGTCGCGTCGCGGTTCCTGCACTCCTTTTCGTCGTACTTGGGCTTTTCGTCGAACCAGTGGTTGAGGAAATAGAGCTCATAGTGGTCGGAATAGTCGGTGATGGGCGAAAAATCTTCGAAAACTTCGGCTATGCCCTCGTTTATGAAGGAAGCATAGCTGGCTTTCTGGATTTCAACGAGGTCGGGGATATCGATTACTTCGTTGATTTTGCCGAATTTTCTTCTTTCCGTTTTGCCGTACTTGTGAACAGGTAAATTCATTGAAAGATAAATACTCCTTTTGGCTTCAGCCTTATTTTCGTCTGTCACAAAGCGATTATCCGTATATATCTTTTCACCGGAAAAAATCTTACCCGCTGCCCTCCGCCCGCCCCAGCCGGGTGCCGGCAGCCTGAACCAGGCTTTTGACACCGGGGTGCGCGGGACAAATTGCGCCGAGGTTATATTGTGGCCGCGGGAAAGGGAAATAAAATTTTTCCGCCGTTCCGCGGCAATACTTTTTTATTTTTATATAGTCGCGCGCGTAGATGCGCCGCGAAAAAAATTTTTTAAAAATGCGCCGCAACTCTGCCGCCGCACTTTACAAACGCGGCGTTTTGGTATATAATTGCTTTATACCTGCCGCAAAGACGGCGCGGAGCCGGCCGCCCCGGGCTATGTTTTGCACCGTTGCAAAAGCCCGAAAGTGGCAATACCGCATTTTAATACATTGTACTATTATAAACAAGGGGCAAAAATTAGTCAAGCGATTTTCGCCCCGTTTCCTCAATTTACCATAAATAAAATTGCAAAAGTGCGCGCGGGCGGGCGTTAGCGGCTTAAAACGCCCCGCAAATGCGGCTGATACGGCGCATAAACAAAAAAACGGCGGAATGCGCCGCCGCGCGATTTTTACGGATATTATATGAGAATCGACAAATTTTTAAAAGTTTCGCGCATTTTAAAGAGGCGCACCGTCGCGCAGGAGGCGTGCTCGGCGGGCAAAGTCGTGATAAACGGCAAAGAAGTTAAACCTTCGCACGAGGTGAAGGCGGGCGACGTCGTCGAAATTCTGTATTCGAGCGGCACGCTGAAATTCCGCGTGAAAGAGGTTAAGGAAGTCGTAAAAAAGGACGACGCGGGCAGCCTTTACGAAGTGATTGACTGATATTTTTTGAATGCAAGGATAAAAAATTATGAAAGTAAGCGCAATAATATGCGCGGCAGGCACGGGGGAGCGCGCGGGATTCGGCAAAAACAAGCTGCTCGCGACACTCTACGGCGCGCCCGCGCTCTATCACACGCTTAAAGCGTTCGACATAAACGCGGTAGACGAAGTCATCGTAACTTCCTCCGCCGCCGACTATAAGGAAATTAAGGCGCTGTGCGCCCCGTTCGGCTACGATACCGTGCTCGGCGGGAAAACGCGTTTTGCGGGCGTTAAAAAGGCGCTCGAAAAGGTTTCGGGAGATATCGTTCTCATCCACGACGGCGCGCGCCCCTTCGTTACCGAAAAAATTATAACCGACTGCATAGAGACGGCCAGGACATACGGCAGCGCCGTGTGCGCCACTCCCGCCACCGACACGATGGCAAGCGTTTATTACGGCGTTATAACCGACGTGCCCAAGCGCGAAACGGTGTACGCCGTGCAGACGCCGCAGGGCTTTTTTACCGACGACATTAAAAAGGCATACGAAATTGCCGCCGACGACGGCATACCGTACACCGACGACAGTTCGGTTTACGCCAACTATATTGGACTGCCGCACATATTCGGGGGTGACAGGCGCAATACCAAACTCACCTTCCGCGAGGATTTTTTGCGTGACGTGCCCAATCTGCCGCCCGTGGAGGGCTGCCGCCTAGGAATAGGCGCCGACACGCACGCTTTCGGCGGGCTTGACGACTTTGTAACGCTCGCGGGAGTGCGCATAGAATGCGGATATTCGCTCGTTGCACACAGCGACGGCGACGTGGTTCTTCACGCGGTTATGGACGCCGTGCTCTCGGCATGCGGGCTAAAAGACATAGGGCACTATTTCCCCGACACCGACAAAAAGTACAAGGGCGCCGACAGCGGCAAACTGCTCGGACAAGTGCTCGCCATGGCAAAGGATAAAGGGCTGGAACCCGTAAACGTTTCGGTGACGGTACAGGCCGAAAAACCCAAGCTCGCGCCCTATATCGACGAAATGAAATCTTCGCTCGCAAAGCTGTGCTCTCTAAACGAGGACTGCGTGGCGGTAGGCGCGGGAACGAGCGAACGGCTGGGGTTTGTAGGTGAGGGGCTGGGGATTGTGGCGTATGCTTCAGTTTTGATGCGCAAAATTTAACAGCTCCGTTCGTGCTTGCATATGCTTCGCATCTGCAAGCCCGTCAGTTACACGGTCATGCGGTCAAATCCGCCGACTCCTTGTACTGCTCGTTTCTTTAAGACCACTACTTACTTGATAATAAGGTAAAATTTTTAAATTGCCCCGCATATATGGGGCAATTACTTTAATTTTTACGGACTATATAAAAACATGGCTAAACAGACAACCGTTTTCGTCTGCTCCGAGTGCGGGGCGACAAGTCCGCGCTGGCTGGGCAGGTGCCCTTCGTGCGGGAAATTCAATACCATGGCGGAAGAGATAGTTGCTCCTCCCGCCCCCGCCGCGGCAAAGGCGGTGAAGAAGTCCGCTTACGCCTCCTCGCGCGCAAAACCGCTCTCGCAGGTGGAATTCCAGACCTACGAGCGTACCCCCTCGGGCATTTCCGAGTTCGACAACGTGATAGGCGGAGGCATAGTGAAGGGCTCGCTGATACTGCTCGGCGGCGACCCGGGCATAGGCAAATCCACCCTGCTCACGCAGATTGCCGCGCACCTTTCGCAGAGCCATAAGGTGCTCTATTTTTCGGCGGAGGAGAGCTGTTCGCAGGTTAAACTGCGCGCCGGGAGGCTGAACGTGCCCTCCGGCAACCTTCTGCTTTTAAACGAAACGTGCATCGACGGGCTGGAGAGCGAGCTCGACGGCGTTGAATTCTGCGTGATAGACTCCATTCAGGCGGTGTACACCGAAGACCTCTCCTCTTCCTCCGGCTCGGTCGGGCAGGTGCGCGAGTGCGCCTCGCGCATAATGAGAATTGCAAAGAGCCGCGGCATAACCTTTTTTATAATAGGTCACGTAACCAAAGAGGGCGCGCTGGCGGGCCCCAAGGTGCTTGAACACATAATGGACACCGTGCTGTACTTCGAGGGCGAAAACCAGGAAAACTTCCGCATACTCCGCTCGGTAAAAAACAGGTTCGGCAACGTATCCGAGGTGGGCGTGTTCGAGATGACCGACCACGGCATAATTCCCGTCACCGATTATTCGGGCATATTCCTTTCGGAGAGCCGCGGCGAGGAATCGGGCGCGGTGGTAACGCCCGCGCGTACGGGCAACCGCTGCATGAACGTTGAAGTGCAGACGCTCATTTCCAAAACCTCATTCGGGCAGCCGCGCAGAATGCCGCTCGGCGTGGAATACAACAAGCTCGTGCTGCTTTTGGCCGTGCTCGAAAAGCGGTGCGGGGTAAACCTCGGCGGATTCGACGTATACGTGAACGCGATGGGCGGCATACGCTTAAACGAGCCCGCCTCCGACCTTGCGGTGTGCGCGGCGCTCGCCTCCTCCTACTTCGACAAGCCGATAGACAAATACACGGCGGCCTTCGGCGAAGTGGGATTGACGGGCGAGGTGCGGGCGGTATCGTACGCCGAAAAGCGCGTTGCGGAATGCGTTAAACTGGGCTTTAAAAAGGTGCTCGTGCCCGCAAAAAACATGAAGTCGATGACCAAATACATGGACAGGATAGACATCGTGCCCGTTCTCTACGTAAACACGATGATTAAAAACTTATTCAAATAGCGCGAATAACTGCAACGCTTCTTTCGTATAACCGCAGCGCGCGACCGCACGCGGGCATGAAATTTAAGCGCGTAAATCTTGCAAACACCGTATTTTTTACTTGCCCGTACGGGAAAACAGGCTGTATAATCGGATTATGAGAGAGCAATCGATGGGCAGCGAGAAGATATGGAAATTATGCCTTACCATGGGCATACCGTGCGTTCTCGCGCAGGTTGTAAACCTGCTTTACAATATCGTAGACAGAATTTACATAGGCAATATGCAGGACATAGGCGCAACGGCGCTCGGCGGGCTCGGGCTGTGCTCGCCGATAATAACGCTTATCGCCGCATTCTCCGCCTTCGTTTCGGGCGGGGGCGCGCCGCTTGCGGCAAAGGCGCTCGGGGAGGAGAATAAGGAACGCGCCCGCAAAATACTAAACAACGGCTTTATCATGCTCGTGTTCTTTTCGGTAGCGCTCGGGCTGACAGCCTATTTCTGCGCAGAGCCCCTGCTCATATTTATAGGCGCAGGCGACAGCAACTTCGGGTATGCTTACGACTATCTCAGCATATATCTCATAGGCACGCTGTTCGTTCAGCTCACCACAGGGCTGAGCACATTTTTAACGGCGCAGGGCAAGAGCGTTACGGCGATGATTTCGGTAATCATAGGCGCGGCGATGAATATCGGGCTCGACCCTCTGTTTATTTTCGTGTTCGGAATGGGCGTTAAGGGCGCGGCGATAGCCACGGTGATAAGCCAGTTTGCAAGTTCGCTCTTCGTTGTGGCGGCGCTGCTGCCGAAAAAGCTCACCCTCCGCCTCGACTTTGCGCATATGATACCCGATTTTAAAATAATAGGCTCGATAATGGCGCTGGGCGTGGCGTCGTTCGTGATGTCGGCAACGGAATCGGTGATAGGCTTCGTGCTGAACGGCAGACTCAAATACTACGGCGACATGACGGAGATAGGCGGCGATTACTATGTTTCCGTTCTGACCGTTTTGCAGAGCGCGATGATGCTGATAACCACGCCGATACAGGGATTTACGCAGGGCGTGACGCCCATACTTGCGTTCAACTACGGGGCGCGGCACAAAGCCAGACTTAAAAAATGTTATCTGTTTACGCTGGCCGTATGCTTCGGCTGGTGCGCCTCCCTCGGCATAGTGATGATGAGCGCGCCGCAGATATTCGGAGCCATGTTCACCGGGGACGAGACGGTAATCGCCCTTACAAAGCAATACATGCCCACTTTTGTGTTCGGCATGCTCGTATTCGGAATACAGCGCGCCTGCCAGACGACGTTCGTCGCCATGACCCAGGCGAAAATCAGCCTGTTTATTGCGGTGCTGCGCAAGATAATTCTGCTCGTGCCGTTTGCGTATCTCTTCCCGCTCGCAATGGGCGTGGGCGGCGTTTTCCTTGCCGAAGGCGTAGCCGATACGACCGCCGCCCTTATCTGCGGAACAATCTTCTTTTTCCGCTTCCGCTCTATACTGGGCAAAATGCCTCCGGAAGAGCCTGCTTTGCAGGCCGGAGGACAAAGCTGAGCAGAGCGCGGCAAAAATCTGCGCTCCTGCGTTTTAATTGCAGCCATGACGTATTTTATTCTGATTTGCGCGGTTATCGGCGCGGTTTCGCTGATAACCTTTATAATGTACGGCGCCGACAAGCGCGCCGCGATAAAGGGCAGGTGGCGCGTGCCCGAAAGAACGCTCCTTGCGCTTTCCTTCTTCGGCGGAGCTGCCGGCGGTACGCTCGCGATGCTGCTTTTCAGGCACAAGATTAAAAAATCCGCATTTATTTTTATAAATTTTACAGGAATTTTATGGCAGGCGGCGGCGATAACCGCCGCGGCGGTATATCTGCTTTAAAATTAAAAAATTCCGTGCGATTTTTGCACGGATACGGTAAAAAGGGCGGCACATATGCCGCATATATTGCTGTTTAAGGCTTGCGGGCGGCGAAAAATTTTCGCCGCCCGCAAGCCCGTTATTATATTATTTTTTATCGAATTTATCGATATTGTCCACAATGCTGCATACGACCGACGCCGCCTCCGCCACCGCCACGCATACAAAGGCGACTATCATGAATATATCGCTGAAAAGCCCTCCCGTTGTCGCCGCGGACGAAAAACCGACCTGAATAAAATACAGCGTTAAAACTGCGGCGATGAGCGCCATGTCTATGGCGAAGGCAAGCCCGCAGAAAGTTGCCGAATATTTTTTGTCCATGGGGACGAAGAGCGAAATTATTTTTACCACGCCCGTGACGAACAGTATCCAGCCCATTATTATCATGGCGACCATCGAAGCGCGGTTTTCGCCCAGCGTCCACGCGAGCGCCGTGATGAAAAACAAAACCGTTTGAACTACCGAAATGCCTTTAAGACCCCTCTGTGCCATAAGTACCCGCCTTTATGCGTTTTTTATGCGCCGCGCCGAAAATTGGCCGCGCCATATACCTATTATAATATAAGTGCGCCGTTATTTCAAGCATAATGCAAAATTTGGAATAAAAAATCTGAATAGGCGGCAAAATACTGCCCAAAATACTTTTGACGGAGGCAGTTATGCAATTTGAAGATACCAAAACTTACGTTAATCTTGCAAGGAGTTTTGCGGGCGAAGCCCAGGCGGGGATGAGATATCAGCTCGCGGCGAGGCTTGCCACGCAGCAGGGCTATATGACGCTTGCAGATACCATTCGAACGCTTGCAAAGAACGAAACGGTGCACGCAAGAAGATTTTTTGAAGAACTTTCGAAAAGGGGCAAAAAGCTCGACAACATCGACCTGAATGCCGGTTATCCGTTCCACGGCGGAGATTTGGAGGAGTGCCTGCGTGTTGCGGCTATGGACGAGCATGCGGAACACAGCAAAATCTACCCCGCGTTTGCGGACGACGCCGAAAAGGAAGGATTTGATGACGTTGCGGCGCTGTTCAGACTGGTCGGAAGCGTTGAGAAAAGGCACGAAATGATATTTAATTACCTCTATGAGGCGTTTAAAACAGGCACCTTATTTACCAACGAAACGCCGATGCTGTATATTTGCAGCGAATGCGGATATATGCACACGTCGACCAAGGCGTGGGACGTATGTCCCCTATGCAAAACTTCGCAGGGGTACGTCGAGTTGCATCTGCCCTTCGAAAAGGAGAGAATATGAAGAAGGCTAATGAAACTTCGTCTAAAAGCGCAAAAACGCAGGGTTGCGGCTCCAAGAGCCGTTCCGGCGGCGCAAAAAACTGCAAATAAGTCAAGTTTTTACAGCCCCGACGACCCTGACGGGAGTTACACGGGAGTTGCCGCCGACGGCAGCGTTCCCGTGCAGGACGCAGACGACTTGTAATACTATTCACGCGAAATCTTTTGCCAAAGGCAAAATCTTTCGCCGTGAGATTTACGGTAAGTCGTAACAAGGCTTAACGGCGAAAGTAAATTTCGCCTTGCCTTGTTTCGGCGCAAGTATTTTAAATTTTAATGAAATGGATATATTCGCCTTTCAATCGGCTTAAATACCCATCGTAAAATTCTTAACGCTCGCGCCGGCTCGCTGAATTTTACTCGGCGGAACTTACGCAAAAATTTTGCCTCATTCACCCATATATATGGCTTATCGAAGGGGCAAAGCGGCACAAACAATAAATTAATTTCAGGCGATAACACTTCTGTTTTTGTATAAAAACAAAAAAATTATTGCTGTTAAAAAATTAATTTAATTTAAATTTTTATAATTTTACAAGTCGTAAAAATGCGGTTGGCGAAATTTTCGCCAACCGCATTTACATTTATTATAAAATTGTGCCGCTTATATAACCCCGAGAGGAGTATTATAATTTTTTGATTATCCTTGCAGGATTGCCCGCAATCACCACGTTGGAAGGGAAACTCTTCGTTACGACCGAGCCCGCGCCGACGACCACGTTGTTGCCCAGAGTTACGCCCGGAAGAATTGAAACGTGCCCGCCTATCCAGCAATCATTGCCTATGGTTATGGGCTTGCCGAGCTCCAGTCCGCTCGTGCGGACGTCGCGCTCCAACGGGTGGCAGGCGGTATATATGCCCGTCTGCGGCGCAATCAGACAGTTATCGCCTATCTTCACCCTGCACACGTCGAGAATTACCACGTCGTAGTTTACGTAAAAATTGTCGCCGACCTCGATATTCGAGCCATAGTCGCACCAGAATCCCCTGCCGAGCACGGTATTTTTGCCGCACTTGCCGAGGAGCTGTTTCGTAACCTCCTCCCGCTCTTCGTCGGAGAGGTTGCCGTAGTTGAGTTTTTCACACAGTTTTATCGCGCGCGCATGCGCCGCTTTAAGTTCCCCGTCGTGAGCGGAATACAATTCGCCCGCAAGCATCTTTTCTCTTTCTGTCATAAAATTACCAAAAAATAAATTAAATTTATCGTCGTTTATGCGAGGGCTGGCGGAGTAAGTGCTTTACAGAATGCTGTCTATAAATTCCTCGGGATTGAACAACTCCAAATCGCCTATCTTTTCGCCTGTGCCGACAAATATTACGGGAATTTCAAGCTCGCCGCAGAGCGAGATTACAAAGCCGCCCTTCGCAGTCGAATCGAGTTTGGTAAGCACTATGCCGTCGAGCTCCACCGCCTCGTCGAAAAGGCGCGCCTGGTTTATGGCGTTGTTGCCCGTCGTGGCGTCGAGCACGAGCAGTTTATACACGTGCGCCTGCGGGTATTCGCGGGATATTACGCGGGAAATCTTTTTGAGCTCCTCCATAAGGTTGGCCTTTACGTGCAGTCTGCCCGCAGTATCGACGAGCAGCACGTCGGTGCCCTTTGCCTTTACCGAGGAGAGCGCGTCGAACACGACCGCGGAAGGGTCGCTGCCCTCTTCGTGCTTAACAATCCTCACGCCCGCGCGCTCCGCCCATATCGTGAGCTGGTCGGCCGCCGCGGCGCGGAAGGTATCTGCCGCCGCAACCGTAACAGATTTTTTGTTGCGGAGGAAGTAATCGGCAAGCTTGCCGACGGTCGTCGTTTTGCCGACCCCGTTTACGCCTATCAGCATGATGACAGCGGGATATTCAATCTCGGGCACTTCGGCGCGGGTGAGCGTATCCTCTAAAATATCTTTGAGCAGGCTTACGACGTATTCCTCGTCTTTGAGCTTCTCCTTTTTAACTTCGGCGCGGAGCTCCTCCACCGTCTCTTCGGCGGTGGCGACGGAGATATCTGCGGAGATTAAAATTTCTTCAAGCTCCTCATAAAAATCGTCGCCTATTTTATTGCGGGAAAAGAGCGATTTTATCGCCCCGCCCAGATTTTCTTTAGTCTTTTTTAAAGCTTCTTTTATTTTGGAAAAAATACCCATAAATAAAACCTTATTCACAAAAATTTAGCTTTGACCGAAAGCTAAATTTTTCGTGATTTTCAGAAACTAAGTTTCTCTTCGCGCGACCTGTTTTAGCCTACGAAGCATATAGTCGCGCGAATTCACTTCCAGCGAGCTCTTGCCTCCCTTAACACTTTGTTTTAAGGGAGGTGGCACGCGTAGCGTGACGGAGGGATTCTCGCGACAATTTGGGTCGCGCTTAACGGCGAACTAAATTCGCCTTGCGCACGTTATTTATTTTAGGAATCTACCCTTCCGAGTTGCTCTCACTGAGTTCGAGCAACCCACCTCCCCTATGCAAGTGGAGGCTTTATTGCGGCAATTATTATTTTAAATAATTTATGTCGCAAGGCGGGTTTCCCGCCGCAGCAGGACTCAATTTGCGCATACCTGCGCATCTGCCGTTTCCCTTCGGGAGCCTCGGCAGAGCAGCGAGCAAAGCTCTCGCGCAGCAGGGTGAATGGCGGCATTCCTATAATTGAGGGCAACACCAATGCCGCCAGAGGGGCAACGCCCCTGAAATTCACGAAAATTTTGCGGCGCGCAAGCCGTAAAATTTTGTGAGCCCATTACATCACCGTATCGCCGCCGAGGCGCGATTCTACCTCCGACAGCTTAACCGATACTATCTTTGAAACGCCCTTTTCCTCCATCGTTACGCCGAAGAGCGTGTCGGCGTTTTCCATGGTGGGCTTGCGGTGCGTTATTACTATGAACTGCGTTTCGGTGGAGAACTTCTTTAAATACTTTGCGTATCTGCCTACGTTCGCCTCGTCGAGCGCAGCCTCTATCTCGTCGAGCACGCAGAAGGGCATGGGGCGCATGCCGATGATTGCAAACAGTATGGCAATCGCCGTTAAGGCGCGTTCGCCGCCCGAGAGAAGGGAAATTTTTGTGAGTTTTTTGCCCGGGGGACAAGCCTGAATTTCGACGCCCGCGTCGAGAGGGTCCTCACAGTCGGTATAGTCGAGCTCGAGTTCCGCCCTGCCGCCGCCGAACAGTTCCTTGAAGGTCTGCTTGAAGTTTTCGTTTATCTTGGCAAAGCCCTCGTTGAAGATGCGCAGCATCTCCTGCCTTATCTCGTCGAGCGCGACGCCCAAATCGTCTATCGCCTTTTCCATGTCCTCCTTGTCGGAAGCCATCTTGTCGTAGCGCTCTTTTATCTGCTTGTATTCCTCTACGGCGTTGGGGTTTATCGCGCCGAGCATGGTTATCTGCCTCTTTAAGGAGGCGACGGTGCCGGGCGCCGACTCTATATCGAAATCTTCGGTCTTGTATTTTAGGCAGCCTTCGTAGTCCTCGCCGTACTCGTCCATAATGCGCTGCTGCATGTTTTCGAGGTCGGCGTCGAGTTTGGTGAGCGCTATCTGCTGGTTGTTGCGCCTGTCGGTATTCTCCTGAATGCTCTTGTGCAGTTCCAGCCTCTCGATATCTATCTGCTTTATGCGCTCGTTGGTGGCTACCTTGTTGTCGGTAGTCGCCTTTATGCGCTCGCGGATATCGTCTACCACCGCCTGCTCCTCTTTGGTGAGCGCCGAGTGTTCGGCCTGGC
Source organism: Candidatus Coproplasma stercoravium (assembly GCA_018713165.1). Classification (GTDB taxonomy): domain Bacteria; phylum Bacillota; class Clostridia; order Christensenellales; family Borkfalkiaceae; genus Coproplasma; species Coproplasma stercoravium. The sequence continues at coordinate 78,009 of DVFR01000020.1, forward strand.
GGTTGAGTTCTTCGAGCTCGCGCTCGATATCGGGTATTGCGGCGCGCGTGCGCGCAATTTTGTTTATCAGCTCTTCCTTTTCGGAAGTGAGCCTTTCGGTATTCTCCTTGCCCGACTTTACCGCCGCCTCCAGCGACGCCTTTTCGACCCTCGCGGAGTTGAGCTCTTCGAGCTTTTCGTCGCGCCGTTTTACGAGCGCGTCGTACTGGGTGGAGATGTTTTCAATAGCCGAGGAAGCCTCGGTGGAGCGCTCGTTCAAATCGCTCGCGCCGCGCGTCGTTTCGCTGTATTTGTCGTCGAGGGCGGCAAGGCGCGAACTTATCATGTCGGAGGTCTGCGCGAACACCGAATATCTGCTCTCTTCGGAGGAGAGCTGTTTCAATAAACTCTCGGATAGCTGTTCGTTTGCCGCAAGTTCGGCGCGGGAGCTCTGGAAACGCTCGCGCAGGGATTCGAGCTGCGCGTTCTTTTCGGCAAGTTCTGCCTGCGCCTTTTCGCGCATGTTCTCCGCGCGGGCGAGCGCGCTCTTCTTTTCGGCGATGCCGTCCTCTATCTCCTTTATTCTGCGCTCGTTTGCAAGCAGATTGCCCGCGTTGTCTTTGCGCGAACCGCCCGTCATCGAACCCGAGCTGTTTATCACGTCGCCGTCCAAAGTTACTATCTTGAACGCGCGGGGATATCTGCGGGATATCTGCGTGGCATTTTCGATATTGTCGCACACGAGCGTGTTGCCGAGGAGGTATCTTATTACGTTGTCGTACTTTTTGTTGTATTCCACGAGGTCTACGGCGTAACCTATCGCGCCCCTCTCCTTGCGGGCGGAACGTATGCTTTCGCCTTCGAGCCTCGGGCGGAGCGCCTCTACGGGCAGGAATGTAACCTGGCCGCCTCGGGTGCGCTTTAAGTGCTCAATCAGAAATTTGGCGTCGTCGCGCGTGCCCGTAACGACGTTCTGCATGGAGCCGCCGAACGCCGTCTCTATCGCAACCTCATAGTCGCCCGACGTGGTCACGATATCGGCAATCAGACCCTGAATTTTTGCCGAAATTTCGGGATACGCCTTTGCGTCGGTCATGAGGCGTTTTACCGAATATATGTAGCCGTCGAACCTGTCGCGCAGCGCCTTTACGGTTGCGAGGCTGTCGTTTAAACTGCTTATCTGCGAACGGGCGTCGTAGGCGCGGCGGGTGTAGGTCTGAACGCTCTCCTCGCAGTCGCGCACGTCCTTTGCCGCCCTCTCCATGACGTCGTTTTCCGAGGAGATGAAGTCGGTGAGTTCGCCGTGCTTTTTTATGCTCTCGTCGTAGTCCTTTTTGTACCCGTCGCGAAGCGTTTTAATCTCCGCCAGGGTCGACTGCACTTCGGAGAGACGCTCGTTGAGAAGTTCGCGCTGGGCCTCTATCGAACCCATGTTCTTGTTGAGGTCGGAGAGGTCGCGGAAGGTGTCCATTACCTTCTTTCTGTTCTCGTCGTTCATCGCCTCGAACTTGCCAATCTCCTGCGAGAGAGCGGAGAGCTCCTCTTCGGCTGTGCGGCACTCCTCGGCGAGCTTTGCAGCCCTGTCGGCATTCTTTTCGTTGTATGCCTCGGCGCGGCGTATTTCGCGCTCTATCTCGTCGATTCGCTGTGAGGAGAAAGTTACGTCCTCCTGCGCGGAGCGGAGCTTTTCTTTTACGGAGTTTGCCTTCTCCTGCAAAACCTTGCCCTCGCCCGTCTTCTGCTGTATGCCCACGGTGTACCTGAGCAGCCTTTCGTTGAGCTCGGCAAGCTCGTCGTCGGCGCCCGAAACCACGTCGCGGCAGCGTTCGTATTCCTTTAAAACCTCGGAAGAGCGCGCGGTGAGGCGCTCAATCTCGGAGTTGTAGTGCTCTATTTTATCGGTTATTTTCTGTTTGCGTTCGGCGCTCGTATCGTGCTGGTATATGTACGTGTTAATTTCCAGCGAGCGGAGCTTGCCGTACAATTCCTCGTATTTTATCGCGCTGGAAGCCGCCTTTTCGGCGGGGCCGAGCTGGTGTTCGACCTCGTGCATGCGCTGGAGGAAGATGTAGAGGTTGTCGCGCGCGGCGGCGAGCTTGCGCTCTGCGTCTGCCTTGCGCTCCTTGAACATGGAGATACCCGTAGCCTCTTCGAATATGGCGCGCCTGTCCTCGGGCTTTGCGTTCATTATCATCTCGATACGGCCCTGCCCGATAATCGAGTAGCCCTCTTTCGCGGCGCCCGCGCCGTGCAAAAGGCCCGTCAGCACCTTCATTCGGGAGGGCTGGCGGTTTAAAAGATATTCGCTGTCGCCGTTGCGATAGAGGCGCCTCGTCATCTCCACTTCGTCGCAATCGATATCGAATATGCGGGAAGTATTGTCGAATGAGAGCGTTACCTCGCAAAAGGACGTGGGGCGGCGCTTTTCGGTGCCGTTGAAGATGACGTCGAGCATCTGCGAGCCGCGCATCATCTTTGCCGACTGTTCGCCGAGAACCCAGCGTATGGCGTCGGCAACGTTTGACTTGCCGCAACCGTTAGGGCCGACTATGCAGGTTACGCCGTCGGTGAACGGGATAACCGTTTTGTCGGCAAACGACTTGAAGCCGACGAGTTCAATCTGTTTGAAAGTAACCATAAAGACCTCTCACAAAATTTGCCGTCTTGCGCATCGGCAAATTTTCGTGAATTTCAGGGGCTCCGCCCCTCAGGCAACGCTGCTATTGCCCTCACACTTAGGTGCGTTGCCTTTCACCCCGGCGAGCCCGCTCACGCGGCAAATTGAGTCGCGCTTATCGGCGAACTAAATTCGCCTTGCGCACACTTATTATTTTAAAAATACAGAGAGGGAAACCCGCCTTGAAACATTAATTATTTTAAATCGTAAAATGCTTAACGGCTGAACTAAATTCAGCCTTGCATTTTTTCGGCATGATTATTTTGGAATTTATTCCGCAGCTAAGGCTCCTTTGTGCAAAGGGAGCTGGCGCGGAGCGACTGAGGGATTGTACATTAAAAAATTTAATTCGCCAAAATATTTGGCAATTATCCGCATTAATTGCGGCATATGTGCGGGGCAATCAATGTTTTAATGAATCGAGCGCGCTCTTTGCGGCGCTCTTTTCAGCCTCGCCCTTGCTCCCTCCCGTGCCCGTAAAGCTCCTGCCGCACACGAGAACGTCGCACACAAATTCGGGCGCGTTCGGCGTGCCGCCCGAGCGGCGGGTGTTATATTCCGGCAGAGGTCTGCCCTGCGCCTGAACATACTCCTGCAATGCGCCTTTATAATTTATCGGCGCCTTTAAATGGGCAGAAAGAAGCGTTTTTTTGACGAATTTTTCCGCCGCCTTAAACCCGCCGTCGGCAAATATCGCGCCCGCGACCGCCTCATACACGGAGGAGAGCGCCTTTTCGCCGACGTCGCGCACGCCCTTTATGATATGTTCGGTGAGGCCGAGCGCCTCCGACGCGCACTTTAAAGGAATGTGCGAAACGAGCTTCTGCCTCTGCGCCGTCATTTCGCCCTCGCTCCCGCCGCGGTCATACAGCCACTTTGAAACGGCGAGCTGAATGACAGAATCGCCCAGAAATTCGAGCTGTTCGTAGTTTTCGGTGTGCGAAGCCGACGAATGGGTGAGCGCACGAACGAGCAGTTTTTTATTTTTGAATGTATAGCCCGAAGCGCTTTCGACGGCACATACTATGCCGTCAATTTTAATTTCTTCGTTATTCTTCATGAGGGATTAAGTTGTCCCAGTCTACTTTTGAGAGCATCTCTTCCACGCGGCCGATTAAGTTGCCCTCGTAAATGTTTGCCGCGTTTTCGATGGCGGCGGTTATGGTGCGAGCCTTTGAAGAGCCGTGGCTCTTTATTACGACCTTTTTAACGCCGAGAAGGAGTGCGCCGCCGACCGCCTCGAAGTCGAGTTTTGCGCGCATGCGCCTGAACCCCTTCATCAAAAACAGGCTGCCTATCTTGGACGAAAGCGTGCTCGTCGCCTCCTTTTTGAGGGCAGAGAGTATGAGTTTGCCGCAGCCTTCGATAGATTTAAGGGCTATATTCCCGGAAAAACCGTCCGAAACCGCAACGTCGCAGTCGCCGAGCATAATATCGCGCCCCTCGATGTTGCCGCCGAAGTTTATGACGTCCATTTTATTCAAAAGCTGATATGTCTGCTGGTGGAGAGGGTCGCCCTTGTGCTCCTCAGTGCCGTTATTTAAAAGCCCGACTTTGGGATTTTTTATGCCGAAGCCCGCGGTTGCGTACGCGGAGGCAAGCACTGCAAACTGGCAGAGCATGGAGGGCTTGCACTCGGCGTTTGCGCCGCAGTCGCATAAAAGGGTGTATCCGCCGCGTATGTTGGGGATTGCAGGGCAGAGCGCGGGGCGCTTTACTCCGCGTATTCTGCCGAGTATGAGCTGACCCGCGGCTATCGTCGCGCCCGTGGAACCCGCCGTGACGAGCCCCGCGATATCGTCCTCCGTTTTGAGCGCCCTGAACGCCTTAACGAGGGACGACTCCCTCTTTCTCACCGCCTCGGTGGGAATGTCGTTCATGTCAATCACGTCGCGGCAGTCCATAATTTCGAGGCGGGAGGAATCGTATTTGTATTTTTTGAGCTCCGCCCCGATATCCTCCTGCCTGCCGGCAAGGATGAGATATATATTTTTGTTTTTGTTAAGTGCGTCGACCGCGCCCTGCACGGGTGCGGCGGGAGCGTTATCGCCGCCCATGGCGTCTATTAATATTTTAATCATAATAAACCTCCTCACGAAAATTTAGCGCGGGCCGCGCACTAAATTTTCCGTGATTTGAGGAACTATGTTCCTCTTCGCGCGACCTTAAAGAGCTCACGGAGCGTATAGTCGCGCGAATTCACCTCCAGTGAGCCTGCTTACGCAGCAAATTGGGTCGCGCTAACGCAGGGAAACCCTGCTTGCGCACTTGATTATATACAATCCTTTCGTCACGCTTTGCGTGACACCTCCCTTTACACAAGGGAGGCTTACCACAACCTTTGCCCATAACGGGTTCATAGTTGCAAGCAGCGCAAGGCGAGCGAGGAAAACCTGAGGGAGTTTACTTTGGCGTAAATGACCGAAGGTTGCCACAGCGCAACACAGCTATGCGACGCAAATATGAACACGGGCGGTGCTATTAGTATTCCAGGTGCCCGACAGTGCGAGGGAAGGGTATAACGTCACGAATATTCGCCACGCCCGTCAGATACATGATGAGCCTTTCAAACCCGAGACCGAAGCCCGAGTGAACGCAGCCGCCGTAGCGGCGAAGGTCGGTGTAGAACTCGTAGTCGGCGGCGTTCAATCCGCACTCCTTCATTCTCTCCTCCAGAACGTCCAGCCTCTCCTCCCTCTGGCTGCCGCCTATAAGTTCGCCTATGCCGGGAACCAGAAGGTCGGCTGCGGCGACCGTCTTGTTGTCGTCGTTGAGGCGCATATAGAACGCCTTAATCTCCTTGGGATAGTCGGTGAGGAACACGGGTTTTTTATACACCGTTTCGGTGAGGTATCTCTCGTGCTCGCTCTGCAAATCGCAACCCCATTCTACGGGATACTCGAACTTTTTGCCGTCTGCTATCGCCTGTTTGAGGATATCTATCGCCTTTGTGTAGGTGAGGCGGACGAACTCGCCGCCCTTTAACGCCTCGAACCTGTCTTTGAGCTCGGGGCAGACCCTTTCGGTTAAAAAGTCGACTTCGAACGCGCACGTTTCGTGCACGTATTCGGCTACGAATTTTACCATCGCCTCGGCTACGTCCATATCCCCCGCGAGGTCGCAGAACGCCATCTCGGGCTCTATCATCCAGAACTCGGCGGCGTGACGCGCGGTGTTGGAATTTTCGGCGCGGAAAGTCGGGCCGAATGTGTATACGTTTGAAAACGCCATGGCAAAAGTTTCAACGTCGAGCTGACCCGACACGGTGAGCGCCGCGCGCTTGCCGAAGAAATCTTTGGAGAGGTCTTTTTCACCGGGTTCGAGCGTGGTTACCCTGAACATTGCGCCCGCGCCTTCGCAGTCGGAGCCAGTGATTATGGGCGTGTGAACGTACACGAAACCGCGGTCGTTGAAAAATTTATGAATGGCGAACGCCGCCTGCGAGCGTATGCGGAACACCGCGCCGAAGAGGTTAGTCCTCGGACGCAGATGTGCAATGCCGCGCAGAAATTCGGGCGAGTGCCTCTTTTTTTGCAGGGGATAGGTGGGGAGCGACGTTCCCTCTACCTCCACCTCTTTTGCGTGCAGCTCGAAGGGCTGGCGCATTTCGGGCGTGAGCACTATCGTGCCGCGCACGCGCAGAGCCGCGCCAACGCCGCAGTGAACTATGTTATCGTAATCCGCAAGCTTTTCGCGGTCGAGCACCACCTGGCAGTTTTTCTGACAGGAGCCGTCGTTGAGTTCGATGAAACCGAAATTTTTGCTGTCGCGCACAGAACGCGCCCAGCCGCGGAGTTCCACCTCCGCCCCGCCGAAGCTCTCACAACCGGCGTATAAACTTTTTACGTATGTTCTTTCCATAAATCCTCTGTCGTCTTAAAATACATTTTTTCGATATTGGTATCCACCAAAAATTATAGCACACCCGCGCCGAAAACACAATAGAATTGCCCGATTTTTTTATTTTGTCGGCCGCGCGCGCGTAAAAGGCGGGCGTTCGGCAGAAGTTTTCGCCGTTTTTCGGCAAAAAAACGCCCCCGCCGCCGCAATACGGCAGACAGAGGCGTTTATAATTTGAACTGATTTTAAACTCAGGAAAAACTCGCGGCAATATAATCGAGCAGAGGATACACCGAAACGCCTTCGGCAGACTGAATGCCTACGCAATAGGCAAGCCCGTTTTCGCAGAATCCCGCAAGCGAAGTTCCGCCGTCAGCGCCCACCGAAAAATCCAGCCCGGACGAAATATAGCTTTCTGTGAGCGACAGGAAAAATTCGCCCGCAAAACAGTCTAATTCCTGTTCTTCGGCATACACTGCGACGGACATGCCCGAGTAGACAAATTCCGTATAATAGGCGACGACTTCGCCCGCGGCGAACCCGCCAGATGCAGAGGCGAGAGTATACTCCGCATAGACAGAAACGCCGTCTTTTGCGACGAACGGGAACACTGCCCCGTCGAACGCCGCGCCGTCGTCGCGGACAAGCATATCCGAAGAGGGCGGCTCATTGTCCGCCGTGTCGGAATTGCCGAGCGTGCCCGCCCTGTCGGTTCTCATCGGAAGAAGAACGAAGAGCAGGACGACTGCGATAACTATAAACGCCGCGGCGACGGAATAGTATACCGCAGGCGGTATCCTTTTGAAGAAGCCGACGCTGCCGCCCGACCCCGAAGAGCCTGCCGCGGCGGACTCGGCAACTTTTTCCTTTACCCGCTCCCTGTTTTCGCCGAGAGCTGCCTTTGCGGCAAACGTAACGCTTTCGGGAGGCGTTTCGCCGCCCTCCGCGCAGGCGTCGAACAGCTCCGCGAGCGCTTTATCCTTTTTGTTTTCGTGTTTCATACATACCCCTTTTACTACATAACAACGCCCGCGCCGTTTTTGTCCGCACTTATTTAAGCATCGAGCGCATTTTTTCTTCCGCAGTTTTTATTGCTTTGGCGACGTACGACTTCGACCTGCCCACTTCCTTTGCAATCTCGCGCACGGTCATATCAAAAAAATATTTGAGCCACACCATGCGCCGCTGTTCGGGCGGAAGAGAGGCGAGAAGCTTTTCGACGGTGAGCTTTGCCGCGGACTTTTCCTCCAGATTGGTTCCGTCCGACAAAAAGCCGCACTCGTCGATATCGGCGGCCGCCGAACGCTTCGCCGCTTTGAGATAGTTCAGCGCGGTGTTGCGCACTATCCTGCACACCCACGCATAGCCGTTGGTTCCGCGCCTGTAATGCGATATGCCCTTTACTATCTTTAAAAAGCTCTCCTGCACGACGTCCTCGGCGCCGTCTTTGCCGACGACGGAGCGCGCGATAAAGAGCATTACCCTGCCCATATGTACGTACAGAAGGTCGACGCCCGCTTTATCGCCCGCGGCAATGAGCCCGAGGGCGTATTCAATTTTGGCCAGCATCTCTTCCGTCATAAAAACCCCGCGCTCTGCTTTTAGCTAATAATACAGCAAAAGCGGAGTAATGTCAATTATACGGATAATTTTTGCGCCGCGGCGCGAAGGCTGAAAAAATATTTAAAAAAAAGTGGACAAACGCGCCCGCCGCAATGTTATATATCCTGAAAACGGTTTTATGTACGTTATTTAACCTGAAAACGCTTTTATAAAGGAAAAAAGGAGAACTTAATGAAAAAGAAACCTACGGTGTACATCGCCGTAATCGTCGTATGGCTGTGCTGCGCCGCACTGCTCGGCTGGTCGCTTTCGCGCATTATAATCGGGCTGGACGGCTACGGTTCCGTGCGCACGGCGTTTATCATCGCACTGCTTTCGGTAAACACGCTCATTCTTGCGACGCTCTGGCTGGGCAGCATAAAGGACTTTATGTTTTCTGCCGCATATGCCGTAACGCACAAGAAGCTGCAAAGAGAGTACGAAAAAGTAAAGAGCGCGCCCTCGCCCGAAAAACCGCCGAGATTTTTGCTGTTGTACTGCACCTGCAACGACTTTAACGCCGACGCGCTGAGCGCTTGCAGAAAACAGAGGTATTCCAACTTTAAAACGGTTATACTCGACGACAGCTCCGACGAGGAATACAAAAAGAGGATAGACGAATACGCCGCGCACGGCGGCGTGGAGGTCGTGCGCCGCGCAGAGCGCAAGGGCTACAAGGCGGGCAACCTGAACAACTACTTAAAGGGCAGGACGGACTACGACTACTTCGTGGTTTTAGACAGCGACGAGATTATCCCGCCCGACTATATCGAAAACATAATCAGATATTTCATGTACGACAAAAACTGCGGAGCTGTTCAGGCGAGGCACGTGGCGCAGAGCGGCAAAAACGTATTCCAGCGACTCATGGGGCTGAGCGTGGGCAGCAACGGCGCCACCGTTCAGATTATAAAGAACTTTTACGGCGCGAATGCGCTTATCGGACACGGAATGACGGTAAGCCGCGCCTGCTACGAAAAGACGGGCGGATTCCCCCACGTGGTTGCCGAGGACATATCCTTTGCCGTAGAGATAAAAAACGCGGGAATGAACATAATTTACGCTCCCGACATTGTGTGCAGCGAGGAATTCCCCGTGAACTACGTTTCGCTCAAAAAGAGGCAGTGCAAGTGGACGCAGGGCAACCTCGAATATATGAAAAAGTACGGCAAAGACATAAACCGCTGCAAGATGAGCTGGTTCGAAAAGCTCGACATAAAGCTCTCGCATTACAGCCTGCCGATAGTGCCCGTGCTCAGCCTGGTACTCGCGCTGTGCACGTGCGCGCTCGGCTTTATAGGCTATCCCGTTATAGGCTATTCGCTCGCGGTATATGCCATAATGATTGTATTTTTGTGCTCGCCGATGATTCCCGACCTGTTCGTGTATCATAAAGACAGAAATATTCTGATGCTTTTGCCCTATTTCCTCTTGAACATCGCGACCTACGCATCGCTTGCGCCGATGATGATTCGCACGGTAATATGCGGCGTTTTCGGCAAAAAGGCGGTGTTCACCGTAACGCCCAAACAGTCTGAAAAATTTAACCTTAAAGAGATACTTAAATACTCGTGGGATTCGCTGCTGTTTGCCGTTGTAATAGGCGCCCTCTCGTACTTCGCGTGCGGAAGCATTCTGCCCGTGATATTCATAGTTGCAGGCTGCCTCGCCGCGCCCGCAATAATAGCGCTCTCAAACATAACGCTCAAAGAGAGCCGCGGCGTGTTTATAAGCGCGCGTCCGCTGCCCCTGAAACAGGGCCATCGGCGGCTCAACCGCGGCTGCAACTTCGTTTAACCCCGCATATATGCCGCATTCGTCGGCATATATGCCCCGAATAACCTAAATCACTCCCGCTTTATTTTTGCGTATAACTCCCGGCGCGGGCGCACAAAAGTGCGCCCG